>CAYWBF010000097.1:0-8317 GCA_964456085.1 uncultured Eubacteriales bacterium | reverse complement strand
ACGGGCTTTATAAAAAAAGATTTTTTCAATTTCTGGATTTTCGCTGTTGATAAAGGCTGTGAATAAACCTAAATTATTCTGTGGATAATGTGGATAAACCTGTGCATAGAATGTTTTCTCCAACCATATGCACATTTCCGGCCCCCATTGTTATTAACAGGTCATACTGGTTAAAATTGTTCAACAAGAAGGTCTGACAGCTTTCAAAGGAGGGGAAATATTTTGCAGGCTTTCCGGTCTTGTTTATTTCGTCGGCAAGGTTCGTCGAATGTATTCCGTAGACGTTCTTCTCCCTTGCAGAGTATATATCCAAAACAATAACCTCGTCTGCATCCTCAAAGGCTGTTGCAAAATCCCCCATAAGAGATTGTGTTCTTGTATAAGTGTGTGGTTGGAAGATTACACAAATCTTATTTGAGGTTATGGCTCTGGCTGCCTTAAGGGTAGCCTTTATTTCTGTGGGGTGGTGGGCGTAGTCATCAATAACCTTTGTTTCCCCAAGCATACCCTTAAATTCAAAGCGGCGGTCAGTCCCATTAAAGTTTGCAAGTCCTTGGGCAATCACCTCAGGGCTAATGCCGAGAGAATAAGCTGCGGCAAAAGCGGCCACTGCATTATTTACATTGTGTAAGCCTACAAGGTTAAGCCGTACTTTAATAATAAACTCCCCTCTTACATATACATCAAAGGAGGAATGACCATTCTTGTCATATGAAATATTATCGGCTGTAAAGTCACCGTTTTTCCCAAAGGTGAGCACATTGCATTTAAGTCCCTTAATAACTCTGCTCAAAGAACCCATTTCATTATTTACTACTAAATAACCCTCCTTTGGAATATTCATAGCAAAGCCGTTAAAGGAGCTTTCTATGTGGGCAAGGTTTTTGAAGTAGTCCAAATGGTCCTCCTCAACGTTTAGGATAATACCTACGAATGGGTGAAATTTTAGGAAGCTGTCAAAATATTCGCAAGCCTCCAACACGAAGTATTCATAACCCCCAATGCGAAAGCTTCCGTTAATAGACGGCAGAACTCCTCCTAATGAGATTGTTGGGTTAACCCTAGCCTTTAGCAAAATTTCCGTTACCATTGAGGTTACGGTGGTTTTTCCATGGGTGCCGGATACGGCTATGCTGTACTTATAGCTTTGCATCATTACCCCAAGTAGACAAGCTCTGTCCACGATTTTTATATTTGCCCCCACAGCGGCAGCAATCTCGGGGTTATCCGGCTTTACAGCCGCGGTATAAACTGCTAGGTCTACACCCTTTTTTACATTTTCCTCCCTTTGACCTATAAATATTTCCATTCCTCTTTGGCGCAGTCTTTCTGTTATTTCAGATTCGTTAGTGTCCGAGCCGGAAATTTTCACACCGGCGTTATACAATATCTCCGCAAGCCCGGACATACTTATACCGCCGATACCTATAAAATGTATGTAGTTAACGTCAAATCCAAAAGCCTTGTTTAATGCTACTCTAATGTTCTCCATAAATACTCCTTACTTAGCAAAATCAAGAATATTAATACTTTACAATATTATATGTTTATTTACAATAATATTTTACAGTCCACATTTTATAAATACAATTTTTATTTACTTATGGCAAAAAAGGCGTAGCCCAAACAAAATGTATGGGGCTGCGCCTTTTTTTGTGACGGGAAGCGGCATGAACAAAGTGCTTTTTGAATTTTACGGTGTATCCCTTAGCAAGCTTTGTATATAGGTAGTTTTATTGTAACTATGCACCCGTTCTCTGTAGAGGCTATGTTAAACGTTCCGTTATGCTCTTTTATGATTTTTTTACAAATGTGTACACCTAAACCATTTCCTGTTTTTTTGGTGGTGTAGTATTCCTTTTCGATTCGCCTTAGGGTTTCCTCTGATATGCCTATCCCGTTATCTTCTATTAATATTGAAGCCATACCTCCTTCCCTTGATGCTGTAATACTTATTACTCCGTCCTCCTCATCATCCCCTTTAGCTAATATCGCCTCTACTGCATTTTTGATTAGATTGTTAAATACAATCTTAAGCTCCTTCTCGTCTCCCAAGAAATAGATGTCCTCCTCCATTTTCAGGTCAAAGGATATATCTCTGCCAAAATCGTAGTCAGAAATAATCTCCCTTAAAAGCTCATCTATGTAAACCACGTCATGGCTTGTGCTTGGGCTTTTCAAAAGCTGGAGAAAATCCATCATGATGGAATTTATTTTGTCCAGCCCTCTATAAATAACCTCGTAGTTCTTTATATGCTTGGCTTCCATATCCACCTTTTCCAATATATCAATATTTGCCCTTACTATAGATAAGGGGCTTTTTACCTCATGGGCTAACGTTAGTGCAAGCTGTTCGAGTGTCTTTATGTTTTCATCTACTTGCATTTATACGCCTCCGTAACTAATTTTTATTCCCTTGGTAGCTTTATAACCTTACCGAAAAATATTTTATTAGGGTTGTCGATTCCGTTAAATTCCATAATCCTATCAGCCATATCCGGCGTTCCGTAAAATTTTCGGCTTATATAAGAAAGGTTGTCCCCTTTTTGAATTGTGTATGTTTCAGGTATGCTCATAACCTGCTTTTGGCTGGGCTGTATGCTTTGGGTGGATTCTGGGGTTTCCTCTGGGGCTGCCGGCAGCGGAGATGGGCTTGGTGTGGGGTCGGCAGACTGGGCTGGCCGTGGGTTTGCCGACTCGGTTATTTGTGGAGCTACCATAACTTGGCTTTCTTCCTCCAAAAGCTCGTTGCCGTTTTCCGTAATAAGCACAGCCGATGGGGTTTCTGTTTGTGCCGCAAACACCGATTGGGTGCTATCCTGCTTTGATGCAAAGAGCAGATTCTTGTACATACCGTTTAGGGTTGCCAAGTCACGCTCCAGAGTGGTGATTCTGTCCTCATTTTGAATAAGCCCTGCACCCATGATGAAGCATATCAAAAATAATACGGCTGAAAGAGATACCAGCATGTTAAGTACCTTTTTCTGCTCCCTAAAGCCTTTTTTCTCACGCTCCATTAGGTGACGCTTTATGGTCAGCTCTGGGTTTTTATTTGGTGTTGGCTCCTCAAAGTAAAATTCTTCCTTGCCTGCTATTGGCTGTATGCGAAGCTTTGTTACAATGTTGTCTAGGGTGAAGTTGTGCATACTTTCGTTTTTGTCAAAGTAAATGAAGTAGCCGGTGGTTTGTACTAAGGCGTCTTGGGTGTCATTCCATAAATAAAAGGCACCCTCCTTTTCGGTAGGGTCAACTACATACAACGCCTGCCACTTACTGTTGAAGTTATTCATAAAATAATTGGCATAGCCGTTGTTTATGTGAATACCGTAGCCCGGCTGGGAATACATAAGCCCCACTATTTCAAGGCCGCTGAAATATTTTTCTATTTGCCCCTTAGCATAAGCCCAAAACTCGTCGTCCAAAACGTAAATGTCATTTTCCTTTTTCAGATTTTTTCCTGGGATTGCGCCGTTAATAAACAGTACCGCCGAACCGTCAATCCGTATATGTCGTCCCAAAAGCAGCGCTACTCTTTCGTCAAAGCCTGAGGAATCGCTTAGCTGGTGCAAATATGTACTTACATAGTCCTCAAAATAAATCTTCATTCCCTTACCAATACTTCCCATTTGCTTTATATTGGTAGGGATTTCAAAGCTTCCCATAAATATTTCCTCCTTTGTGCATATTAACTTTTGGACAAGTTTAACATTACCACAATGAAAAAAATGGAAATTTAAGTCGCTGAATAACTTTTTTTATATGAAAATTTCGACAAAACATATCAAATAAATTCCGATTAATAAGCAATAATAACTATACGATAGAAAGGAAGGGATATATGACAGAGGTTTGCTACATTGACTCAAGCAGAGCAACTGCCAAAAAGGAGTTTGCTGCGGCTTTTTGCACTTACCTAAAGAGAAGGAGTGAAAACTATTCAGATATAGTAATACTTTGTATAGGTACAGACAGGTCCACAGGCGACAGCCTAGGCCCACTAATCGGCCACAAGCTTTCAAAAACCAATATTCTATTTAACGGCATAAAAATTTTCGGCACGCTAGAAAGCCCAATTCATGCAAAAAACATAAATTGGGCTATTGAGGAAATATATTCAAGATTCAGTAAGCCTCTAGTTATAGCCATCGACGCCTGCTTGGGCAAGCATGAGCATATCGGCTATCTTACAATTTCAGAGGGCGCTGTCTCCCCAGGAGCAGGCATAAAAAAGCTGCTGCCTAAAGTTGGGGACATCTCTATTACTGGGATAGTTAATTTTTATAAGGCTACTGAAGCGACTATACTTTATAATACTCGCCTTAATCTTATAATGAAAATGGCTGATATTGTACATCATGGTATTATTGAAGGGTTTAGTATGATTTGGAACCTTGAGGAGCTTTGTTTTATGGAGTAGTGGAGTGACTAGGCGTATGTGGAATGCTTTGAATCATTTCCCATACGGTTTGGATCTTATTTGGTCATTATATTTGCGAAACGGTAATAGAGAACAAAAAAAGCGGTGTAAATATCAAGAGTAAATCTTGATATTTACACCGCTTTATAGTGCACCTTCTGGGACTCGAACCCAGGACCCACTGATTAAGAGTCAGTTGCTCTACCAGCTGAGCTAAAGGTGCTCATGTCGCTGAACGACTTGATTAATATACCATGTACATAATTGCTTGTCAATACTTTTTTTGACAAATATCACGCTTTATTTTTTTATAAAGGCCATAATAAGACGCTGCCCTCTGTTATAAAAAGAAAGGCATTGAAATATCAAGCACTGTATACTATAATACTTTTAAAGTTTTGCGTTCATCATGAACTTTGTTTTGAGTTAAGTCCGTTAAAAATACATATAAATTTTTCAGTTACTTTGTGTATTTGGAGGTGTTCTATTGATAATCACTATAGATATAGGCAATACACAAATAACAATAGGCTTATATGATAACAGAAAACTGTGCCTCATCTCTCGCATAGCCACGTCTCATACTCAAACCTGCGACCAGTATGCCATCGAAATAAAAAATATTTTGGCATTGTACAACTATACCCCAAAACAAATTTCGGGAGCAATTATTAGCTCTGTTGTACCCTCGGTTGGAAGCAATGTAAAGCTTGCTATAAAAAAATTATGTAATATATCCCCATTGGTTGTAGGCCCTGGTATAAAAACAGGGCTAAAAATAAAAATTGATGATCCGGCGCAGCTTGGTGGGGATTTGGTTGTTGGGGCGGTAGCCGCAATTGCTATGTATCCTTTGCCTTCTATTATATTTGACTTTGGCACAGCAACAAAAATAAGCGTTTTAGGGAAAGACGGGAGCTATCTAGGCTGTGCCATTACTGCTGGCATAAACATTTCCATTGATGCGCTTTCTGCCCGTACTGCAACCTTACAAAAAATTGTAGCTGATATTCCCAAAAATGTCATTGGTAAAAATTCA
The DNA here is from genome assembly GCA_964456085.1 of uncultured Eubacteriales bacterium. Classification (GTDB taxonomy): domain Bacteria; phylum Bacillota; class Clostridia; order Lachnospirales; family CAYWBF01; genus CAYWBF01. Next base: position 2,861 of record CAYWBF010000097.1, on the reverse strand, counting down.
GCAGAATCCATGAAATCCGGACTAATCTATGGCAGTACAGCCTTAATTGACGATATGTCCATAAGGATTGAAAAGGAGCTTGGGGATAAGGCAACCATCATATTAACAGGGGGTATGTCACCTATTCTGCGTGGTCAGTGTAACCGAGATGTCATTTTTAATGATAGTTTACTATTAGAAGGCTTGAGAATTGTTTATGAAAGAAATCAAGCAAGCTGATGGTTTATTATAACAATCCAAAAATAATTATTTTCCTATTGTTTTTGGATTTGCACTTAAATATATGCACTGTATCTCTTTGAGAACAGTAGCTTAGGAGTGGTTAAAAAAGAGCATAAAAAAACTGCATCGCATTGAATTAAGCGGTAGCAGACAAAAAAACTGTATTTAGTAACAAAAAATCTGCATCGTATCTTTTAAAGAACGGTAGCAAGGAGTGAATTAATTGATAGCAAGTTCAGCAAGGATTTCTTCGACAAAGACGTTGGTAATCACATCTATGATGATTGCCATCACAGTTGTTTTAATGTTAACCCCAATAGGAACCTTAAGGCTTCCATTAGTAAGTGTTACAATTGCTCATATTCCTGCCATAATTACGGCTATTGTAATTGGCTTATGGGAAGGCTTGGCAGTTGCATTTGCCTTGGGGCTTTCAAGCCTGTTTATGGCATTAGTTGCTCCCGGAACTATTTTAGACCCTTTTTTTGTAAATCCGCTTATATCTATTTTGCCTCGAGTATTAATAGCTATTACTACATATTTTTCCTACCAGGCTTTTAAAAGGCTATTAAATGGGTTTAGGTCAGGAAATTATTTATCCATAGTCATAAGCGTGGTCATTGGGAATTTAACAAATACTTTTGGCGTTTATACTATGCTGTATGTTATTTACGCTAGACAAATATTTGAAAAGACGGGCAAAGAAGCTCTTGGGCTGATTATTGCGGCGATTTCTACTACAACAGTTATTAAATGTATTGCCGTTGTAATAATCGTTACACCAATTGTATACGTTCTAAATAGAATTTATAAGAAATAATCACTAATTTCATTAAAAAGCACTTAGCAACCACTAAATACGTGGCGGTTAAGTGCTTTTTATTATTCTCAATCATTTTATGTATCGAAAAAATCTAAAAATTATTTTGATGAATGCTGTTGAAAAAATACTTATTATTGACAGTTGGCAAATTTAATGATAAATTATGTAAAATATTTAATATTTTTAGGTGTTATATAGAAATTAGTTTGATAATATTTCATGCGGTTTTTTGTGCAATACCTTACTAAAACGAAACAGGTGCAATTTATGAAAAAAATGGTATCGCTGGTACTAGCATTGGCTTTTTCTGCTACAACTTTAGCCGCATGTGCAAGCAAGCAAGCCGAAACACCGGCCGCAGCTCCTGCTGCAAGTCAAGCCGCCAGCACACCTTCTAGAACGCTCCACTCCAATACTTCGATTTCAGCTTCAACGCCGATTTCTTTAAACTGAGTGGATAAAACCTCTGCAAGCTCAGCACCCTTATCATATCTGGCTGTTGTTACGATTTTTGTTTTAAAGCCATTTGAATAGCCTGCTTCTGCTAAGAGCGCCTTGGCTTTTTCTTTTATCCTGTTTGATTGGGACAAAGTCGTGGCTACCGAAAATAACAGGAGCAAGAGGTCCGGTTGTTTCGTTGGAAATACCGTCAAACAACGCCTTGCGGATAGAATCTCTGTCTACAGTATAGGTTAAGGCGTGGCTAACCTTAGTATTTGCAATAATTGGGTCATCGCAGCCAAATCTGAATAATAACAAAGCTTATGTATCTTAAAATGTAGGTGAAGCAGATAATGGAAAATAAAATTGAAGCAAAAAAAATAGGATTTATCGGTGCTGGGCAAATGGGCGAGGCTATTTTCAGCGGAGCTATAAAAAATGGAATAAGCCCATCAAATATTTTTATAACAGATGTGAGCTTTGAGCGTCTGGAGCATTTAAAGGAAAAATATGATATAAATGCTTTAACGAACGACGCTTCCTATTATGGAGCGTGTCAAGTGATAAAAAATTGCGACGTTGTAATTTTTGCCGTTAAGCCACAATTTGGGCGAGAGCTGCTTGCTAATGTAAAGGAAGCCTTTACTTCTGATAAGCTTGCTATTTCAATAATGGGAGGGATTACCCTTGCATTTTTGGAGGAGCATTTACCAAATATTCCTGTTCTTAGGGTAATGCCTAATACGCCTATGCTTGTTTGTAAGGGAATTGCTGGCATTGCCGCTGGTAAGTATGCTACTGCCGAGCTTTCTGCCCTTGGGGTTGAGCTATTTAATAAGGTAGGCATGGCATATTTGCTTCCCGAAGGACTGATTGACCCATTAACAAGCGTTAGCGGCTGTAGCCCGGCGTTTGTGTATATGTTTATTGAAGCGTTGGCCGACGGAGGCGTTGAAAAAGGACTGCCTAGAAATATGGCAATCAAGCTTGCCGCCCAAGCCGTATCCGGAGCGGCAGAAATGGTGCTTCAAACCAACACTCACCCGGGAGTGCTTAAGGATAACGTTTGTTCCCCTGGTGGCGGAACAATTGCAGGAGTTCACGCTCTTGAGCGTGGCAGTTTCCGAGGCACTGTTATGAACGCTGTAGAGGCAAGCTGCGAGCGTATGATTGAGGTAGGAAAGAAAGCTTAAGCTTCTTATTAATACAGGTTACAAACAAAAAAACGCCATGTCGTATACCATTTTAACGACATTGGCGTTTTTTTGTGCCTAAACTAAAAACAAAAAATTTCTTTGAGTATTTGAATAATTTTTAGAAAATTTTTGCTTTTTTATGCAAAAAAGGCTATAATAAATATCAAAAACTTTTGGAG
>CAYWBF010000096.1:0-8402 GCA_964456085.1 uncultured Eubacteriales bacterium | reverse complement strand
AATTGTTTCAATAAATTGTTTAGGCAGATTGCCGCTGAACATCTGACAATGGCAGCTCATCCGATGGTTATGTTTCATGATGCAGAATTTAGCCCATCGGGTCTGGATACAGAATTTGCAGTTCCAGTAAAAGAATATGTAACAGGTACGAGAGATTTTTATCCAAAGCTTTGCTTAAAAACAATTGTTAAAGGAACTTATTCAAATTTATCACCTGTATATGCCAAGCATCGGGAATGGATAGAAACGGAAGGATACGAATACAGCGATGCCCTATATGAGGTATATGTAAGCGGCCCAAACGACATCAAAAGCGAGAGCGATTTAATCACAGAAATATATAGCCCCATTAAAAAAATTCGTGTGTAATTCATTTCTTGATAAAAGGAGACAACTTTATGAACGAGAAGTCAAGTGAGTTAGAGCAACTGATACTTGAAAAATACAGTAATATTGCAGGTATAGTTGTACAAAGAGGCGGTATAAATGAATATGAGAGATATTACAATGGCTCTTCAGAAGAAAGCCGTATACATGTGTATTCTGTAACTAAAAGCATTATATCCATTCTGGTAGGCATTGCTATTGATAAGGGCTATATAAAAAGTGTTCAGCAGAAGGTACTGGATTTCTTTCCGGACTATAAAATCAAACGAGGAGAAAAGGTAATTGAGAAAGTGACTTTGGAAAACTTGTTAACGATGACAGCTCCTTATAAATATAAGTCTGCACCATACACGAAGTATTTTAGCAGTAGTGATTGGGTTTCGGCTGCACTAGATTTGTTGGGTGGAAAAGATACCATTGGTGAATTTCGTTATACACCCTTAATCGGCCCCGATATTTTATCTGGCATCCTTGTAAAAGCAACAGGAAAATCTGTACTGGATTTTTCAACAGAACACTTATTTAAACCATTAGGAATTGAGACTCCGCCGAATATAACACTTAATAATAAAGAAGAACATATGGCATTTAGCAAGGCAAAATTCGCAAACGGATGGGTTTGCGACCCCAAAGGAATAAATACGGCAGGGTGGGGGCTTACATTATCTGCTGTAGATATGGCAAAAATTGGGCAGCTTTATTTGAACAACGGAGTATGGAATGAAAAGCAGATTGTATCTGCGAGTTGGGTAGCTACAAGCACGAAAGAACATAGTCGTTGGCAGAAAGAAAATCTCCCCTATGGCTACTTATGGTGGATTATTGATGATGGGAGTGGGTATGCTGCTATGGGTGACGGCGGCAATATAATCTATGTTAATCCAAGCAAAGAATTGGTTGTGTCTATTATTTCCACTTTTATACCTAGACCTAATGATAGGATTAAGCTGATAAGAGACTACATTGAGCCTATTTTCACAGGTGATGGAATATATTCTGTTTTGTCTGGCAGCAATGTGGAATAGAATATCTGTTATATACTTTAGTAAGAACTTAGCAATTTTTTGTAATCATCATTTAGCTACATAAGCAAAATTATTTATATTTTGCGAGGATGAAAACACTTTTAATAAGAAAGCAATGCACTGACCTTTTTTGCAGTACAATAAAAATGTTGAGCCATCATATTGAGCAAACCCTGCATCATAGCAAATGCTGCTGATAGGTCAATGAATTCACAAAATATTTAGTATAGAAAAAATGATTACCTAATGGAAAATGCATACTTTAATTGGAGCAGCGGTAAAGACTCTGCACTTGCTCTTTATAAGGCGAGAAACTCTGGGTATTATGATATTAAGCAGCTTTTCACAATAATAAACTCATCTACCGATAACATTTCTATGCATGAAGTTAGTTTGGAATTGGTAAAAAAGCAAGCAGACTGTATGGGTATCCCAATCTGCTCATAGAGGCAGGTTGGATTTTGATGCTATGAAGATACAATTGGGATATTCTAAACTGAAAATGGCTAGTGCTGATAAAATAGAAAAACAAACCGGCTATAAAGTTGGTTCTATACCTATTATTGGAACTAATTTGCCCTGCATTTTTGACAACAGACTTTTGGAGTTTGATTATATTTACGGCGGAACAGGGGATGAGTTAATTACATTAAAGATCAATCCACACGATGTAAAACGATTAAATTCTGTTATCCATTACTTGGATTAAACGTACTTCATATTATTCGTGCCCCTTCTTAACACAAAAAAAAGGCCTTTAGGCATTAAAATAAACGCCTAAAAGCCAAAATGCTTTTATCAAAGACATAGGTACTGTAAATTAGGTACATGTAACACTTTAAGCAACCCTTAAATGTTACCGACATGCCTTTGCTTTGCTTAGCTGGGCTTTTATATTCCCAACCAACTCATTATTCAGTTTTGTTTTCATGTATCAGTCTATTGGACCAGTCCATATAGTATTTAGGAAATTCTTACTCAAATATCTCCTATCCCTAAACAGTATTTACTACTATACTGCGCCGGCTATAAGGATAAGCCTTCTTTGAGCTTGAATAAAAATAGACCTCTACAAAATATAATAAAAGGTAGCTTAACAGCCTAGTGAGCCTGATACATAGGATAAGCTTGATTTGAGCCAGAGCCTGTTCAAAGCTTTGTATTTGCTTTAAGCTATCTATATATTATTGCAAGGAGAATGCAAAAACCACTTGAAACAATCAACATACATTTATAATTAAAAAAACTTACTAACAGCCTTTTCAACTCCACCATTAAGCACTGTGTCGGTAACAAAATCAGCCGAGGCCTGCACTACCTTAGAGGCGTTCCCCATTGCAATACCCAAGCCTGCCTTCTTTATTAAAGCAATGTCATTTTCTCCGTCGCCTATAGCTACCACACTTTCCCATGGCAAACCAAGGGTTTTGAGAAGAACCTCTGCGCCTACCGATTTATTTACGGACTTCTGGCAAATATCAAAGGAGCACTCCTTAAAGGGCACCATGTATAAATCGCCGCTATGGGTGTTAAATTCGGCGGCTTTGTCAGGTGGAATAAGCCCATAGGCAGAGAAGGGCATTGTTGTCAGGTGGTGGGTTCGGTCATGGTCTTTGTACATACAATCCATGTCTCCGTTATTTTCCATATAAAACTCTGCAAAGGCATCATGGTTAATATAATTATAATACCCATCGCTAAAAGCAAAGCCCAAAGAGTAATTATTGACTTCAAACAGATTAATCAACTCATTTATCTGCTCCAAGGACATATACTGCTGAAAAATAGGCTTTCCCACTTTGTCTACAACGTTTGCACCATTACAGCATACGCAGTAATCGGGAATAAGTCCACCTAATACCTCCGGTCTTATTGCCGGAAAGGAACGCCCAGTTGCAGCAATAAGTAAAACCCCTGTGTCTTGCAGACTTTTTAAAGCTGCTGCCGTGGCCTTTGTTACAAATTTTCGACTAGAGCACATTAGTGTGCCGTCTACATCTACAAATATTGCCTTGTAGCTCATAAATTCTCCTTAAGTCAGTTTATGAAAATAACGGGAAAAGCTTAGTGATTGTTCTAGACGCTTTAGCGTGAACAAATACTTAGCTTTTCCCGATTTTTTTAGCATTTCTACTTACTATTTTCCGGAAACCGCATTACGCCATTCTTAGTAGTATCTACTGCTAAGTCTGCCAGCTCACTAAGTGGTAGGGTAAGGTTAAAAGCCATTTCCATATATGCAAGGGCGCTAAGTCCTGCTACAGTCATACGCTTTTCTAAATTTTCCAAGCAAAGGGTGGCTGACTGCTTAAATGGGCTTCCTCCTACTATGTCACAGGCGAATAAAACTTCCTCATCACCCCATTGGTTTAAAGCTTCCTTTAGCTTAGCGTCCAGTGATTCTATGTCGTCCTCTGGGTTAAAATCTACATAAGTATATCCGTCAACTTTACCTACAACCATAGCAAGATGATTTTTAACCGCAGTAGCATACCCGTTATGACCTGTAATTATAACCTTTGGCAAAATAATTACCTCCGTTATAAGGATTTTAGTTTTTACATTCACGTACAAGACGGGTGTAATCGTCGTAAACCTCGTTTATGTAGCTTGGAGGACACTCTGTAACGTTAGGGGATACGAAAATATACATTTTGTGTTTCTTTTGCTCTAACAACAAGGCAGTTTCAGCGGCTAAGGCTTGAGTAATAGTCATAACGGCAGTAGTGCTTGATGCACCTACAGGCTGAAAATATCCGGGGATTTTTACAACAGCGTCCTCAAGTGGGCAGCAATTGTCTATTAAAATATCGGCCACATCACCAAGCTTATTGCCGGAGGAGTGTACAGCCTTTGCCTTCTTATAGTTTTCGCCGCTGGTAACGGTAATTACCTTAAGACCCTTTTCTTTAGCGTACATAGCGCACTCTACAGGTGCAGCATTTAGACCGCCGTGGGAATATACAACTATGGCTTCGCCTTCTTGTAGATTATAGCTTTGAAGGAAGTTAGCAATATATCCTTCTCTGCGCTCTATCCAAAGCAGCTCTCTTGCGCCGCCCGGCCCAATTACGTTGCTCCACATTAGTCGAGGGTCCATTAATGGGTGCCAGCCTACAACCCCGCCATATCTAGGAAACATATCCTGTATAGGCAAAACAGAGTGACCGCTGCCAAACAAATGAACCATTTTGCCGGAAGCAATAACCTCGGCGCATATTTCGGCGGCAGCCTTAATATTCTCCGCCTGTGTTTCGTCTATCTTTGCAATAATTTTGTTAATCTCCTCAACGTACTTTAAGTTACTCATTTTTAAGCTCCCTTCAATAATATGTTAAAATATTTAAGCAGGCTAGGCGATTCTAGGTCTGCATTTTATATATTAAGCGTAAACTCCAGAAATATATCCAAGTGCTGTTAACACAACTGCAATAACTAAGATAAGCCCCATAATAGCAAGAGGTGCCCATTTTTTCTTAACATACAGCCTATGTATGCCAAGGGTTAAGAGTAGAGGTAATAATTTTGGGAAAATACGATTAATAAGCGCATCTAAATCAATAGCAGCCATTTCGCCGCCTGGAGGTGTTATGGTTACAGGCACCACAAGTGATACAAAGGAAGCGGTCAACGCACCAACAACTATAAGACCTAATACAGTCATAGCAGAGGTGATTTTATCCAGCTTGCCCGACGACATAAACTTATGTATACCCTCAATGCCTGTTTTATAGCCAAGCTTCCACATATTCCAGCTTAAGGCAGCTGTAAGAATAGGGTAGCCGATAAGGTATAGGAGTGGGCCAATGTATAAAAATGCTCCCTCCATATTTGTTATTGTCATGCAAATAGTAATCAGCAGGGGAATAATTGTAGCAACCCAAAGGGAGTCACCAATTGCAGAGGTAGGGCCAATAAGTGCAACCTTTATGGCGTTGCTTACCTCTGGGTCAGCCACCTTGTTAGCCACGGCTTCTTCCATACCGCAAAGAATACCAGGGGCGATAGCCCCCATTTGCTGCTCTGTATTAAAAAGGGTGAGACTGCGTTTGTATGCGTCAATACGTCCTTGCTTATCGTCCTTGTATAGCTCCTCGATTACAGGAGACATTGTATGAGCAACGGCGTTGCCCAAAAGGTTTTCGCCCTGTTGAGAGCTGCCGTGCCAGAAAAACCAAGTTAGCCAAGATTTTTTCAGCGTCTTTTCGCTAATTTTCTTTTCCATTATTTAAGCCTCCTTTGAGTTTTTGTCGGCTGCACATAAATATGTGTAGTAGATAACGGCGGCTATTGTTGCAAATATGGCTATGGCCATTGTGTTAAGGTTCAAGTATGTAACCATCATAAAGCCTATTAGGAATATACAGAAATGTACGCTTTTCTTCATAAGGAAGGAAAGTAGTATGCCCATACCGAGAGCAGCCATCATTCCGCCAAAGGAGCCTAAGCAGGTGATGAGCCAAGCAGGAATAAGCTCAGCAATGTTAACACCAGTTTGGGAACCGGCTACGGCTGTTGTTAAAAGAATAATAAGTGCTGGGAAAAATCTGCAAACGAAGCCGATAATATTTCCAAGTCCGGCGTTGGCGAAAGCGATTTTTCTTGGGTTTCCTTCCTCTGCGCCTTGCATGGAGATACGGTTGCAAAGCAGGTCAAGGGCATACGTCATATTCCACATGGCTACGCCTATTGCGCCGCCCACTGTAGAGAATACCCACATTAGTGCAATAGTGGTTGTAATATCGCCGGTGTAGAAAGCCAAGGCTCCACCCACGCCAATATATGTAGCGAAGGATAAATCCCAGCCCACAGCGCCGCCCGGTGTAACTGAACCAAGGTTTGCCAGCTGTAGCATAAGACCAAGTGCTACAGCCACGGGAACGTTACCCATAATAAGTCCCACGATAAAAGAAGCAACCAGTGGGCGTCCCAAATCGTACCAGCCGATAGTATTGCCCACTACGGAGCCGATAGCGGCAAGGTAAGTGAAAAGTGCAATTAGTACAGCTTGAAATACAGTCATGGTAATCCTCCAAACTAGGGGGGTGGGGGAGTGTAGCTCACCCAAGACTTTTCCCCCTATAAAATATTTTTCTAAAACAACTTCTTAAGCTCACTCCAAGTTTTTTTCTTTTCCGTTGGAAGAATTTGAGTGAAAATTTCAATACCGTCGGAGGCCAAAGCCTCTAGTGTGTCCATATCCGCCTGTGTAAGGCTAACAACCTGACCAATGCCTATCCCTCTGGAATCGTAACAGGAATCGGGCTGCTTAGAGCAGTTTCCGATGTTGACATTTTCGCAGGAGCGTATTTCTTCTCTTATGTCCCCCAGATTTTTGCAGAAGCGAGTGATAACCAGTCTTGTTTTTGCTGATCCATCTGACAAAATTTCCTTTGCCTTTTGTGCAGTAACGATTTTTGGATTGTATTGCGCCGGAACCCCCATTGTCATGATTGATTGCATCATTGTGTTTTCTGCAAGCTTGTCATCGATAGCGATGATTTCCTCGATGCCTAGGGTTATGCACCAAGCAGTTACTATTTGCCCGTGAATAAGCCTGTCATCAATTCTTACATAAGTTTTGCCCATAAAACCAACCTCCTTTAGTTGTATGTTGTATATATTGCACTTGATTGATGAGGAAAGAGTACCATACCATGTAGATTTGTTCAATACGTTTAAGCAACATAGTAAATTTTTTTCAAAAAACAACAAATTAGCTATTATGATTGTTGACAAAAAATATAATTATTTTTCTACTTTTAATCTTATTCGAAATATGTAACAATTATTTGTTTGGACTAATTATTATGGTAAAATTTTCAAATTTATAGTATAATTTTAAAGTACATATTTTTTTAACATTATACGATTAAGGAGAATGATTTTATGAGAGAAAAAAGCATTAAGCACAAGCTGCTTTTCAACACTCTTGTTACAAGCGTACTAATTTGCGCTGCGTTTTTAGGGCTATCACTTTGGTACCTAAAAAGCATGGGCAACGCCAGAACGGTTCAACTGGAAAGTACCCTTCATAATAATTTTGACATACTAATTAAGGAACAAGTAGATTCCGTAATTAGCATTCTGGACGCCTACGATAAAAGAGTACAAAGCGGTGAGCTAACTATGGAGGAGGCAAAGCTCCAAGCCGCCAGTATTGTACGGGATATGCGTTACGGTAAGGACGGATATTTTTGGGTAGACACCTCAAATGGTACAAACGTTGTACTGTTAGGCAGAGATACGGAAGGCACAAACCGGTATAACGCAAAGGACCTTGCAAATAACAGCTACGTTCAAATGTTTATTGACAATGGCAAAAAAAATGATGGCGGCTACACAGACTATTACTTCACAAAGCTAAACTCCACAGAGGCCTTCCCCAAAAGAGGCTATACAAAATATTTTCAGCCCTTTGACTGGGTTGTAGGTACAGGTAATTATGTTGACGATTTGAACGCTCTTTTTGATATATCCAGTATAGAGAAGGAAATTGTTTCAACCACAAATCAAGCTTTATTAAGCATGATAGGGCTTAGTATTGTTCTTTTGGCCGTTTCTGTAATTTTATGTATTTCCAGTGCAAATAGGATTGCAAAGCCTATTTCAGCCATTTCAAAGGATTTGGCAGCTTTTGCTGAAGGCAAGCTTAACCAAAATATACAAGACTCTCCGGCTGGAGCAGCCTTGGACGAAATAGGCCGCCTAAAGCGTGATTTGGGTATAGCTGTAAGAACCATAAGCATGTTACTTAACGATTTAAGCGAAATGGCTATTTTGCATAACGAAAAAGGCCAGATTGACGTATTCCTTGACGAAAGTAAATACTGCGGCTCTTATTCTAATGTGGCAAAAAGCGTTAACTCTATGGTTATTGGTCATATTGAAACGAAGAAAAAGACTGTAGCCTGCCTTGGGAAAATGGCTGCAGGAGATTTTGATGCTCCTATGGAGAAGCTTCCCGGCAAGAAAGTGTTTATTAATGAT
>CAYWBF010000095.1:6582-8404 GCA_964456085.1 uncultured Eubacteriales bacterium | reverse complement strand
AAAACCTTGACCCACGAGAGATTTACGAAGTTATCAGCACCAAGGTTTTCCCATTCATCAAAAGCATTGGCGACGACGATACAAAGGAGCAAACCGCATTTTCTCGCTATATGAAAGATGCAATGTTCCTTTTCCCTGAGGGTAAAAAACAGCTTCTGCAAAAGGTGGTAACAGCCCTTGATGAGCTGTATGAGCATGATATAAAAGACCGTGATATGCTGGGCGATTTGTATGAGTATATGCTCGGCAAGCTTGCTACCGCCGGGCAAAATGGACAATTTAGAACGCCAAAACACATTCGTGAAATGATGGTATCTTTAGTTGCACCAACACCAGACGACACTATCTGCGACCCTGCTTGCGGCACGGCTGGTTTTCTTGTTTCTTCTGCGGAATATATCCGTAAAAATTATGAAAGCAAAATGACCGCCGACCAGTGGGAGCATTTTGCGACCGATGCCTTTACAGGCTTTGACAGCGACAATACGATGCTGCGTATTTCCGCTATGAATTTAATGCTACACTCTATCACAAACCCCGAAATTGATTATAAAGACAGCGTTTCAAAGCAAAACCAAATCACCGCAAAGTTTGATATGATTTTAGCAAACCCACCCTTTACCGGCACGGTGGACTTAGAGAGCATTAACGACAACCTAAAAGCTATGACAAGCACCAAAAAGACCGAGCTTTTGTTTTTGGCGCTCTTTATCCGTATGCTGAAAAAGGGCGGCAGATGCGCCTGTATCGTTCCAGATGGGGTGCTGTTTGGCTCGTCGAAAGCCCATGTGGATATTCGCCGTGAGCTTGTGGAAAATCATCAGCTAAGGGCGGTTATCTCTATGCCAAGCGGCGTATTTAAGCCCTATGCAGGGGTTTCCACCGCTGTACTTGTGTTCACCAAAACAGGGGCAGGCGGTACCGATAAAGTATGGTTTTATGATATGAAAGCCGACGGATTTTCCCTTGATGATAAGCGCACCGAAACCGAGAATGAAAACGATATTCCCGACATTATCGCACGCTTTCAAAACCTTCCTGAAGAAGAAAACAGGGCAAGAACCGAGCAGAGCTTTTTTGTGCCAAAGGCAGATATTGCAGAAAACAACTATGACCTTTCCATCAACCGCTATAAAGAGGTGGTGTATGAAAAGGTTACATACGATGCACCCTCCGTTATTTTGGACAGGCTGACGGTACTTAATGTGGAGATAGCACAAAAGACCGAGGAATTAAGGGGGCTGCTGCATGAGTAATCGGGAAAAGGTGAGACTGGGTGATATTTGTAAAATAACCTCTGGTGGAACACCTTTAAAAGCAAAGCAAGAGTATTACGAAGGTGGCACAATTTCATGGGTGAAAACTGGAGATTTGAAAGAAAAATATGTTTCTACAGTTGTTGATACAATAACGGTTTTGGGACTTGAGAATAGTTCTGCTAAACTTTTCCCTCCAAAAACCGTACTCATTGCAATGTATGGCGCAACAATAGGCGCTTGTTCAATTTTGAATTTTGAAGCTGCAACAAATCAAGCTTGTGCTGCATTTTTACCAACCGAAAATATTCTACCTGAATATCTGTATATGTTTTTAACAAGTCAACGGGATCGTTTTATCAAATTGGGGGTGGGTGGAGCACAGCCTAATATATCTGGAACAATTCTTAAAAACTATGAAATCCCCTTGCCGCCCCTTGACATACAAAAACAAATTGCTCACCGTCTTGACCTTGCAAGCGAGCTTGTAACTCTATACAAAAAGCAGCTTGCCGAACTGGAAACGCTGATTCAATCTGTGTTTTATGATATGTTCGGCGACCCTG
>CAYWBF010000095.1:0-6482 GCA_964456085.1 uncultured Eubacteriales bacterium | reverse complement strand
AAAAACAAAAAGCACATGTGCAAAAAGCCGTAAACGAAGCACAAAACCTTTTCGATGGGCTTATGCAGGAATATTTCGAGTGAGGTGATGAAATATGGCAGAAGATATCACCTTAGTTTTCGATGATTATACCGAACAGTTGCTTTTCTGCAAGTATTTTATAGCCAACAAACTTAACCATAACGCAGAGATGGGGAGATGTGGCGAAAATATTTTAATGAAAGAACTATCTGAACGCTTTCAAATGCTCGAGTTTGTAACTGGGTTCGTAGTTTTACCCGGATTACAAAGTCCGCAATGCGATATTTTAGTATGTAAGAAAACAATGCACCGCAGACAGCTGGACGGTGGGCTATTTCTTGTTAAGCCCAAAGACTGTCTGATGGTGATTGAGGTTAAGGGCAATCTGTCAATAACAGATTTTGAAGAAACAATCACAAAGAATTGTTTTTTTAAGGAGCATATTGAAACACAGCATATTAAATTGGCACTTTTCGCCTATCGCACTAAAGTTGCAAAGAAAACGTTGTTTGAGTACTTCGGTTATAAATATAAAAAAACCACAAAAGCGTACGAAGGACAAGAGCTGAGAGAACATCTCTTATTGGATAATTTTGTTTGCGTGCACAGAGACACTCCAGCCAGTGAAGACCGCAACAAACAGTTTCTGTTACTTAAAGATGGACAAGAACCGCTAAAGTATGTGCTATCTATTGATTATCCCATTACACGCAGCTTTTTCGGATTGATTGAAGCAATGCAAGAATGAATAGCGGAGGTGCGGGAAATGAATGAAAACAAAAAAGGTTACTATTTGTACAGTATAGTTGCTGTTGTTGTAGGTATGGGTCTTTTTGCTTTTCTCGGTTGGCTAATTTATGATTTAGTATTAAAGTTGTCTGAAAAGGATTTTTCAAGCAATACAGTTGTTCAAGCTCTTATTACATTAATTATTACAGTTTTTATTGGTGGGTACTTTTCAAAATGGCTTAAACAGCGGAATTGTAAGAAAATAGAGCTTTATAAAATACAAACATCAATTTCTCTTAAAATAATCGATTATGCAAGTGTTTTAATTAACTCTCCAGAAAAAGAGGAATACAAGTATTTGTTAATTGCAGAATCGTGTAAAGTGAAATTATACCTTAATGATGAAGTCCTAAAATCTTTAAACCTATTTATCAGTGCTGAAAACAAGAGAGAATTATATAATGATCTTATAGATAAGCTAAAAAAAGCAATTAAATAACGAGGGTAACGACCATAACGATCTTTGACTTTCTCCTATGGGGGAACAGTTTTACTCTCTCGAACTCATTGCCATTTCACAGAGAATGCCTTACCTAAAAAGTCAAAATGCAAACCATTTTTGCAAAACTGGGAGTGATTTACAAAGCGATTATTAGTATCTTCTGTATTTGCAATTGAAGAAAATTGTGAAGTTGTGCCAAATACTTCTCAAAACCTTGAAAATTTAGTGAGCGAGATGAGAGAACTTAACAATAAAAAAAACATTTTAGGCATCTTACGATGCGTTAAGGCAGCAACGAATCATATTGACAAAAAACTTAATGACGCAAAAAGCGGGTATTACCTTTTAATACTTAACTTTAACACTTTTGCGCTAAACATTAAACATTACAAACAAAATCAATTGGACGATGCAATGAAAACATATTCGGCAATAGAAAACGAAAAATCTAAAACAAATGTTAATGCTGTTCTTGTTACTGCACCTTCAATAGATATTTTGAAAAAAGCTTATCCCAACTACTTTTCAGATATTACTGCATTTGTGGAAAAGATAAATAGAATTTTAAGCCTACCGCTCAAAATTGATATATAAAAGGAGGTCTCCCCATGTCAAACTTCGCCCACTTACAAAACTCCCCCGAATACGCCCTATTCGCCACCGCTTGTATTGAAGCGGAGCGTGTTCTTTCTGCGTCTCCGGCGATGTGTGCTGTGGGTTGCCGTAAGGCTCTGGAGCTTGCTGTTAAATGGGTTTATTCTGCCGATACCACGATGAAAATGCCCTATAAAGACAATCTGCAATCTCTGATTCACGAGCCATCTTTCCGCTTTGCACTCGATGCAAAAACATGGGGCAAGCTCCCTTTTATCATTAACCTTGGCAATTTGGCAGTGAATACAGAAAAGCAGGTGTCTAAAAGCGATGGTGTTCTTGCTCTGTCTGCCCTTTTTGAGTTTGTGCAGTGGATTGAGTATTGTTATGGCGAGGCTTATGAAGATCGCACTTTTAGCGAAATCTCCATTCCAAGCGAGAAAATAGAGATAGACAGCGGCAAAATTAAGGAGCAAGAGAGCATTTTAAGCGAAAAAGACAGCGAAATTGAAAAACTGCGTGCCGAGATTGAAAAGCTATCAAAAACTTATACTGCCGAAAAGGAAACCAAGAAGAAAGAGCGTGTTTTCACAGCGTCCGACCTTTCGGAGTTTGCCACACGCAAAAAATATATTGATGTTGATTTAAAGCTGCTCGGTTGGGTCTTTGGCGACGATTGCCGTGAAGAAGTTCAAGTTGATGACATGGCGCAAAAGGCAGGTCAATCGGGCTTTTGCGATTATGTGCTATATGGAAAAGATAATATGCCCCTTGCGGTGATTGAAGCCAAGCAGACAAGCGTTGACATAAAGGTTGGCGAGCGACAGGCGGAGCTATATGCCGATTCTTTAGAGCGGCAGTATGGCGCGCGCCCTATGATATTTTTGTGTAACGGTTTTGAAACGGATTTTTGGGAGGGCAAAGCCTACCCCATTCGCAAGGTGAGTGGCATTTTTTCAAAGAGCGATTTAGAAAAACTAATGGCACGGAGAAAAGCCAAAAAAGACCTTGCAAAGATAGTAATTGACGATAAAATCACCGATAGATACTATCAAAAAGAAGCCATTAAAGCGGTATGCGAAAACTTCACCACAGGACACCGCAAAAGTCTTTTAGTAATGGCTACAGGCACAGGCAAAACACGAACAGCCTCAAGCCTTACCGATGTTTTATCTCGTGGCGGGCATATTACCAATGTGCTGTTTTTAGCCGACAGAACCGCACTTGTAAAGCAGGCAAAGGACGATTTTAGAATCTATCTGCCCGATATGTCGCTGTGCAACCTACTTTCTAACAAAGAAGATAAAAACGCAAGAATTGTGTTTTCTACATACCCAACCATACTAAACGCCATTGACTCTGCCAAGACCGAAAGCGGCGAAAGGCTTTTTAGTCCTGCCCATTTTGATTTGATTATTGTAGACGAAGCGCACAGGAGCATATTCAAAAAATATCGTGCTATTTTTGAATATTTTGATGCTCTAATCGTGGGGCTTACCGCCACTCCCAAAACAGATGTTGACCGCAATACCTACGACTTTTTTGATATGCAGCACGGTGTGCCCACCTACGCCTATGACTATGAAACAGCGGTGGAAAAAGACAAAGTGCTTGTGCCTTACTATCCAATAGAAACCGCCACCAAGTTTTTGGAAGAGGGCATAAAGTACGACGAGCTTTCCGACATTGACAAGGAACGCTTTGAAGAAGATTTTGCCGAAGATGAGGGACTACCTGATTTTATTCCGTCGCCTGCCCTTAATGAGTTTGTTTTCAACAAAGGCACTGTCGACATTGTGCTTGAGGATTTAATGACCAAGGGCATTAAAATCGAGGGCGGCGACAAGCTGGGAAAGACAATCATTTTTGCCCAAAACAAAAAACACGCACAATTTATTGTAGATCGGTTTAATGCGCTATATCCTCAATATAAAGGCACATTTGCACGGCGCATTGTTTGTGATGACAACTATGCAGGTACGCTTATTGAAGATTTTAAGGTAGCAAACAAGATGCCGCAAATTGCCGTTTCGGTGGATATGATGGACACGGGAATTGATGTGCCGGAGGTTGTCAATTTAGTATTCTTTAAAAAAGTGCGCTCTAAAACAAAGTTTTGGCAGATGATTGGCAGAGGCACACGCCTTTGCAAAGGGCTTTCTTGCATAGACAGCATTGACGGTGCTTACACCGACAAACGCAGGCTTTATATCTTTGACTATTGCGGCAATTTTGATTTTTTTCGCATGAAGTCTGACGGCATAGAGGGCAACGAAACCTTTACATTATCTGAAAATATTTTCATCAAGCAGACAAAAATCACCGTGCTTTTGCAAGATAGAAGATTTCCGGAAGATGGCTATGTTTCGCTTCGCAACAGCTTAATTGATACGATGGTAGCGCAGATAAATGCACTAAATACAGAGCTTATCTCTGTAAAATTACAGCGCAAATATACCGAGAAGTTTAATAATGTAAATGCCTTTGTTTTCTTAACTGAGCAAAGCAGTAGCGATTTGCAAAAATATATTGCGCCACTTGTTTGGAGTGACGAGGTGGATGAATACGCAAAGCGTTTTGATAATTTTATGTATGGGCTTATGTTATCACAGCTTGAAAGCTCAAAATCCTTTAAGAAATATAAAAATCAGCTTTGCAACTTGGCAAACGATATGCAGCAAAGGGCATCTATTCCACAGATAAAAGAAAAATTGCCTGTAATAACTACCATTAATACCGATGAATTTTGGGCTGATGTTGATATTTTGCGCCTTGAATTTATCCGCTGTGAGCTGCGTGAGCTTGTAAAATTTCTAATAGACGAGGGTGGCAAAAATCCTGTTTACACCGATCTTACCGATGTTGTGCTCGCCACCAAAGAAGGAGAGGGCATAAGCAGCGGCTATGATTTTGAGGATTATCGTTTGAAAGTGAACCGCTATATCGAGCAACACAAGGATGAAACAGCAATTTGGAAACTGCGAAATAACATAAAGCTCACTGCCGAAGATTACCAAACGCTGTCGGATATTTTCACAAGCGAGCTTGGCAGTATTGATGACTATAAGAAAGAGTTTCGCGATACACCTTTTGGCTTGTTAATTCGTAAGATAGCAAAGCTTGAACGAGCGGCTGCTATGCAGGTGTTTTCTGCATTCATTAGCGAGCACGGGCTTAATCAACACCAGATTGTTTTTGTGGAAAAGGTGATTGATTATGTGGTGCAAAATGGCTATTTAGAGAGCGTGAGCGAGCTTATGAAGCCGCCCTTTGATAAGCCGGATACCTTCATCAAACTGTTTGAGGCAAAACAGCAGATGGCACTAATTGCGCTTGTCAATGAGATAAAAGAGAATGCACTGGTGGCGTAGTTGGTGGTAGGTTTTTAAGGAGTATACATTAACCGGCTGTAAACAAACCGTAGCGTAAAAGGATACATTTATTGATGTTACAATTTGAAAGGATGCAATCACCCATTGTTTTATTGAGTACGAACGCTTAGAAATGATTTGTGAAGTACGATACGGTTTAAGGTTTGGTTTTAGAGCAAATAACTTGCTTTTATGCTCATTTACAAGCTGCCATAAAAGCGATTTGTGGAGATGACTATGTTACGGTGGTAGGAGGAAAATTTATGAACATTAGAAAAGAGTTTGGAGAACTTCTATACAGCTCCTATATTGCAGATTATGATGATAAAGAATACGCTCATAGTGTTACATCAAAAATAAGAGAATGGATTCTCGGCAATACACCAAAGTCATTATACAGATATCGAACTTGTACAGAATATAATTTTAGCTCGTTGGAAAATGATGAGGTTTGGGGTAGTACAGCCAACAATCTTAACGATCCATTTGAATGGACCCCGTATTACGATCTACAGAAAATTCAAGACTTTGTAAATCGAAGCTATGATCCAGAATTAGTGATACCTCAGATAAGGAACTTACAGCGGGACAGCATTCCAAATGAGTTAAAAGCAATGGTCGAACCGGAATTGTTGGATCAACTACTTAAGGAGTTTGAATCAATAAAGGATGATAATTTCTTTAAGCAATCGCTTGTATATAGTAAAAATGCAATAACAGATTTATTCGTTAATAATTATGAAAGATATCAAAAAGAGTTTTTCAACTCTATATTCTCGTGGGAGCCGTTGAGAAATATTGCTTGTTTTTCAGAAGACCATCTATCTACCTTGATGTGGGGGCATTATGCAGATAGTCATAAAGGTTTTGTAATCGAATATGATTTTAACTCTATACAAGGACAGTGTGATGGTTGTAATAATATATCTTCATGCAGTAATTTTGGGTTGAGAATACCGATAGCTCCTGTTATTTACAGTGCTAAACGCTTTGATGCCAGTGCAATATTAATTTATATTGCAACTTCTGATTGGGCTAATGAATACAAGATACCCATAAAAATTCAAGATTACGATAAATTGATAATGACAAAATGCCTACTAACAAAATGCAATTTGTGGGAATACGAAAAGGAATGGAGATTGTTTTCCAAAATCCATAAAACCGAACAGGGATTTTTAGTGTCCAACCATAAGTGTATTACAACTATTAAAGCTAAAGCTGTATATGTTGGAACACGAGCATCAAAAGAAACTAAGGAAAAG
>CAYWBF010000094.1:0-8413 GCA_964456085.1 uncultured Eubacteriales bacterium | reverse complement strand
GGTATAAGCTAACAAAAACAAGACCACAATTTAATTAAAAGACATGAGTGATTCCGAGTGATTCCGGAATTTAT
The DNA here is from genome assembly GCA_964456085.1 of uncultured Eubacteriales bacterium. GTDB lineage: Bacteria > Bacillota > Clostridia > Lachnospirales > CAYWBF01 > CAYWBF01. The sequence continues at coordinate 8,339 of CAYWBF010000094.1, read as the reverse complement.
ATAAGGAGGTTTTGTTTTTGGCAGACACCAACGAAAAAGTAATCCTAATCAAGGGAGACGGCTCAAAATGGTTCCAACAGGCAATATTTGTTTTAAACCCAAACTTTGCTTCCGTCTCCAACATTGATTTTGTTCAAGAGGCAGAAAAAATTATAAGCAGCTACATGAGCGGCAAAAACAAGGCAGCTATTACGACAGCTTATTCCGCAACAAAGCCAGTACAAAAAACTGTCTTACCCACACCAGCCCCACGCACAAAAGCACCTGTAATAAAAAAACAAGGCAATACATTTGATATTTTAATTAACAGTATTATGCTTGTATGCTGTTTAATGATGGCATTTGTATTGGCTAAAGGATTTTTTTAAAAATAGAAAAGGCGGCGTAAAACCGGATTTGGTTTTACGCCGCCTTTTCTATTTTTCGGTAAATAAAATGAGCTGCTCAGAATTCTATCCATACATATCCAAACTTTTCTGCTAACTCTTGCAATTTATAATTGAAAAATGTATTATACTCCTTAATGAATTATTTTATGAATGAATTTTATTGTATACAGAGGTGGTTTCGTGAATAATGAGAAAAAGAAAGAGCTGGTAAAAACAATTGCTACTTGTGGATTGTTGCTTGCTTGCGCTTTGTTTATGAATTTGTTTAGAATAACGTTAAGCTTTGGGGGGAGAATTTCCTTTAGCAGAATTTTTCTGAGCCTTGCAGGGATATTGTATGGCCCTCTTTACGGCGGCATAGTATATGGACTCTCCGACGTAATTAGTTATTTGATTGCGCCTGTGGCTGGTTTTATTTGGCAGCTTACTCTTATTTCTATTATTAAAGGGGTACTGATTGGGTTAATTTGGTCAGGTATTAAGAATCTGAATTTTAAGCTTTACAATTTTGTGTATTTACTTGTTTTTGCCCTAGTAGGGGCAGCAGGATTTTTATATACAGTAATTGGTAATGATATGCCAACCTCTATTATGCTGATTGTTATTGGACTTATGGGGCTATTATTTCATTTTTCTGCATACTACGTTTATAGGAAAAAGGATAACAGCCTTTACTTTGAAAGATACCTGCGGCTTATTGCAGCATTAGTAATTCCCGGTATACTTGGGACTACGGCTAATACCTTCTTTTTAATGAAGCTTTTTGCGGCAGGGGCTGGTCGTACCTTTATTGCATTTTTAATCCCAAGGCTTGTGCTGGAGATAGCTATGTCCCTTATAAGCGTGTATATTATTGTTTTTATGTTAAATATTTATGATAAAGTTATAAAAAACTCAAATTAATAAGTATTCCTTTAATTAAGAAGCTATTAATAAAGATATGAAAGGATTGTAAAAATGGATTTTAAATTAGAAATTGCACAAGCAATTAATAATACAGAGGATTTTATCGGCCTAATTACACTAGACGAAGCAAAAGCCTCCATAGAGATTCCGGCTAATAGCCAAAACGGGGACTATGCCTTCCCCTGCTTTCGCCTATCCAAGGCTTTAAAAAAAGCCCCTAACCAAATAGCGGTACAGCTTTCAGACAAAATTCAAAAACCGCTGTTCATCGAGAAAATTGAAACCGCAGGCGGATATATAAATTTCTATTTAAATAGAAGAGAATATGCCAAAAGTGTTTTTAACAATGTTTTTGAGAATGGGGACAGCTTTTTTAAGGATACTGTAGGCTCTGGCAAGAACATTGTAATTGACTATTCCTCTCCAAATATAGCAAAACCTTTTCATGTGGGGCATTTACGCTCTACAGTTATTGGCAACGCCTTGAAAAATATTTTTACTGCCCAAGGGTATAAGGTGTTTTCCATAAACCATCTTGGGGATTGGGGTACACAGTTTGGAAAGCTTATTGTTGCCTATAAAAAATGGGGCAATAAGGAGGAAGTAGAAAAAGAAGGAATCTCCGAGCTAAACAGGCTTTATGTGAAATTCCATGAGGAAGCTGAAGTAGATAAGGCGCTTTTGGCCGAGGGGCGTCTTTGGCTTTTAAAAATGCAGCAGGGTGACAATGAAGCCTTATCTCTATGGAAATGGTTCAATGACATCAGCCTACTGGAATTTAACCGTATCTATGACAGGCTTAATATAAAATTTGATTACTTTACCGGTGAAAGCTTTTTTAATGATAAAATGGACGCCGTAGTGGAGGAGCTTAAGGAAAAGGGGCTGCTTGTAGAGAGCGAGGGTGCCATGGTGGTTGACCTTTCACAATTTAATATGCCCCCATGCCTTATACTAAGAAGCGACGGCGGAACGCTATATCCTACAAGAGATATTGCTGCCGCCCTTTATCGCCACAGAGAATACAGCTTCCATAAGTGTATAATCGTCACTGCCTTAGACCAAAACCTTCACTTTGCACAGTGGTTTAAGGTTTTGGAGTTAATGGGCTATGATTTTGCTAAAGACCTTGTGCATGTACCCTTTGGACTTGTAAGCCTTAACACAGGAAAGCTATCCACAAGAAAAGGTAATGTGGTTTTAATGGAGGAGCTTCTAAACGAGGCCGCCAAGAAAACTATGGATATAATAGAAGAAAAAAACCCAGCACTGGCTAATAAGGAAGCAACTGCTGAGGCTGTGGGCATTGGTGCCATAATTTTTAACGACCTTTACAACAGCAGAATCAAAGACGTGGTATTTTCTTGGGAAAAGATGCTTAGCTTCGACGGCGAGACAGGGCCTTACGTTCAATATACCAACACCAGAGCAAACAGCATACTGGCAAAGGCAGAGCAAGAGGGGCTTAATTTACAGTGGGATAAGGTTGATTTTGGGCTGCTTTCTGATGACACCTCCTTCGAGGTGGTTAAGCTGGTTTACGGCTTTAAGGATAAAATAGGCGAGGCGGCGGCAAAGCTGGAGCCTTTTATTATTTCACGTCATTTAATGGCTTTATCACAGGCCTTTAATAAATTTTACAACGAGAATTCCGTATTAGGCTGCGAAGATAGCCTTAAGCAGGCAAGGCTTGCCCTTGTTAAGTGTACTGCCCTTACATTAAGGGAGGGACTTAAGCTTTTGGGCATTGATGCGCCGGAAAAAATGTAGCGGGGAGAGCATAAATGAAAGAATACTACGAATCACCCTTAAGCCAAAGATACGCCGGAGAAAAAATGAGAGCACTTTTCTCTGAGAAAAAAAAGATTAAAACCTGGCGGCGCTTATGGATTGCCTTGGCTGAGGCAGAAAAGGAGCTGGGGTTAGGTATTACCCAGGAGCAAATTGACGAGCTAGAGGCTTTTAAGGACGAAATTAATTTTGATGTAGCCAGCGAAAGAGAGAAAATTACACGTCATGACGTAATGGCTCATATTTACGCCTACGGATTACAGTGTCAAAAAGCTAAGCCTATAATTCATTTGGGGGCGACCTCATGTTTCGTGGGGGATAATGCTGACCTTATAATTATGAGAGAGGCTTTACAGCTTATTAGGGACAAGCTTTCCTTGGTCGTATCCTCCTTGGCTGGATTTGCGCTTAAATATAAAGAACTGCCTACTTTAGGCTTTACTCATTTTCAACCGGCGCAGTTAACTACTGTAGGAAAGCGTGCCTGTCTTTGGATTAATGAGCTTATTTTAGACCTTAGGGATTTGGAGTTTACCTTAGATAGCCTAAAACTTCTTGGCTCAAAGGGTACTACCGGCACACAGGCAAGTTTTATGGAGCTTTTTAACAACGATTCGGAAAAGGTTAAACGCCTTGACCAAATCATTGCGGATAAGTTTAATTTTAAGGGTGTGTACGCTGTCAGCGGACAAACCTATTCCAGAAAAATTGATGCTAGAATTTTAAGCGTGTTATCGGGCATAGCTCAGAGCGCTGCTAAATTTAGTAACGACATACGGCTTCTGTCACATCTTAAGGAAATTGAGGAGCCTTTTGAAAAGGGGCAGGTTGGCTCCTCTGCAATGGCTTACAAGCAAAACCCCATGCGCTCCGAGCGTATAGCCGGGCTTGCCCGTTATGTTATAGCGGACGCTCAAAACACAGCTATTACTGCTGCTGCCCAATGGTTTGAGCGAACCCTTGATGATTCCTCCAACAAACGTATTGCTGTGCCCGAGGCATTTTTGGCTGTTGATGCAATACTTAATATTTACGGAAACTTAGCAGACGGTCTTGTGGTTTATCCAGAAATGATAAAGAAGCACATAAACGATGAGCTGCCTTTTATGGCTACAGAGAACATTATAATGAAGGCTGTGCTTAAAGGCGGAGACAGACAAGCGCTCCATGAACAGATAAGAATACACTCCATAGCCGCTTCCAAGGCTGTGAAGCAGGAAGGTAAGCAAAATGACCTTCTCAAAAGGATTGCCGGTGATGAGATGTTTGGTCTAAGCCAAGATGAGCTTAACGCACTCCTTGACCCAAGGCTGTTTATTGGGCGGTCTGTTGAGCAGACGGTAGAGTTTATTGAGCTGGAGGTTCTGCCTGCTATTAAGCCTTATTTGGGTGAGACAGAGTTATTGGATAAGTTGGAGCTATAAGCCCATTACAAAAAACCGAAATCAACGAATTTATTTTTTTCGTCGATTTCGGTTTTTTTTATTTTTTATAAGACACTGCCAAAAAATAGTATGCATAAGAAGTTAACGAACAATTATAATAATTATAATTTACATATGATTGACTTTTGTTGTATTCTTTAAAAAAAAGAACATTACTGCCGCAACGAGGAAAAAATTTTATGACTGGAAATTTTATCACACATTTTTAATGGGGGAGTCAAAATGAATTTATTACTGATACCTAAGCCGATATTTAACAATAAGACTAACGTTGAAGCTTACTACTTTTCTTACCAATACGGCAACGCCATATTAGAAGGCGTTAAATCTAATCCCTTTGACCGTTCGATGGATTCTCCCTTCTTTGATTTTATGAACAAAGTTGGGCTTGAGGCATTGACAATGGATAAGCTTATTTTTGTGCCAGTAACCAATATTCTGCTGGCAATGGATTTGGAAAAAATTTCTCACGTGGAAAGGGAAAAGGTTGTCTTTTTGTTGGATAAGAAAAACACCTTGGATAAGCTGTGCCTTGAAAGAATTAAACGATACAGACATATGGGCTACAAAATCGCTTTTAAAGACATAGATGATTTGAATGTTTTAATTGATTTCCTGCCACAAACGGATTTTATTTTTCTTAACCTAACCCCTGAGCAAGTAAAGCCAAGCCTTGATTATTTACAGAGCATCAACAGAAATACCCAAATTATTATTACAGATATTGAAACCTCTGCCCAGTTTGATAAAGTTAAGTACCTAGGTGCGCCTTTATTTGACGGTAATTTCTATAAGGTTCATTTTCCAAAGGGTAACCAGAACTTTGTGTCTCCTTTAAAGGTTAATTACATTCAGTTAATAAATATTGTTTCCAAGGAAGATTTTGATCTGAAGGACTTTATTAATGTTATTAAGCGAGACACTGCTTTGGCTATTAAGTTTATGACGCTGGTTAATTCCTCGGGTAAGATTACCTCACAAATAAAAACTATTAACCACGCCGCCGCTATGCTTGGTCAGTTGGAAATAAAGAAGTGGATAACTACCGCCGTTTCCTCCATGCTTAGTCAAGATAAGCCTTCGGAGGTTACTCGTACCTCTTTGATTAGGGCAAAGTTTTGCGAAAATATGGCTAGGCACTTTGAAATGGCTATCCATAAGGAGAATTTGTTCCTTATGGGCTTATTCTCTGTGCTTGATGTGATTTTGGAAATGCCTATGCCCCAGGCGTTAAAGCTGGTATTTGTACCTGAGCCTGTTAGGCTGGCTTTGGAGCTTGGTCATGGAAGCTTTAATGAGGTATATGATTTTATAAAGCTTTACGAGCAGGGTGAATGGCATGAAATATCCCGTATTTCTCTGGTGCGTAACATAACAATAAACGATATTCATGATGCTTATGTTGATGCAATTACTTGGTATAGTAATTTGATTAATATGATAGAAGTGGAGCCTTTGGAGTAACGAAAAAAAGAGCAACCTGCTTAAAAATAGCGGCTTGCTCTTTTTTTGTGTGGCTTAATAATTTTGCATTTTCTTTGCACGTTCAATGGAAATATTATACCGCTGCCAGCTTTTATCCTCGGAGCGGGTAAGCATTCTCACTCCCTCGAAATATCTATCTACATAGATTATGTCCTCCTTAAGTAAGTAGCCTGAATTCATTAGGCGCATAATTTGAGGGGCCGCATCGCTGGAAAGGGTTACTATATAATCTATTCCGTAGCGGTTACCGTTTATATATCTGTCGATTTGAGATTTAGCTATAATTGCGTCCATGGGGATAATGTTAAGGACTAAGTAGTAAGTCAAAGCAATGCCCAAATAAACTGTAACAATGTTAAACCTGGGCCTTGCAATATAGAAAAAGGTTAAAATTAACCCAAGGCTTTCAAAAATCAAGAAACCAAAGACCAAAAAGCGCAGTCTTGTTAAGCCATGCTCTACGCTGTACAGTCTCATACGATAAAATGAAGATACAAGCAGTACGATTGTTACAAAGCACAAGTAGAAGCACAGCATTTTAACGACATTTTTCCAGAACCCTTCGGCAGTATCCGTTAAGGCTACTGTCAGTAAAATTAGAAAAACATTTACTCCGCTTAAGAAAAGCAGCTCAAAAAACCCCTTACGAGCATACTCTGCGTAAGTCAATCCATAAGGCAAGGTCGCTCCGGCAAATAAATATTTAAACTGAATCACAATAAAGATTGTATACACCACAAGTATGGACAGTAAAAGCATATTAAAAATAATTAAATCCCCACGAAGCTTGCCCTTTCCCTCCCTCTCCTTAACCTCCGAGGGAACATAAGCGTTGTATAAAAGCCCAAACAAGTACAACCCAGCTAGTATTCCTATGATAATTTTAAAAACTATTATAATGTTCATTCGTTCTAGTACGCTAATAAGAAAGTGGTCTACACCTGTAGAAAATATACTGTCTGCTTCTGAAAGCAATACCAGCACAAAGATTAAGGTTGGTGCCGTTACGAAAATGCCCAACATAATACGCTTTAAAAGCTTCGTTCTTTCCTCGTCGGCTGTTGAGTGCCATTTAATCGGAAGTCCGAAGCTTTTCAGAGAAAAAAACATTGTTTCTAAAATTTTAAAGCAGATGCCGAAGGAGGTATCCTTAAGGCTTAAGCCTTCTTGGGAAAATAAATACATAGCGCCGAATAACGCCGCCCCTATGCATATATTTGGCAATCGCCAGATGTAGCTTCCGCTTATAAGGTAATTTGCCGCCAAAATTAGAATGGGGATAAAAAACCATAACGCCTTTTTTCTTGGAGCAAGAAAGTAAAGGCTCCCCAGCTGAATAACTGCGAACACCAGAACCCCTGCTCCCACCTGATTAGGCAGCACGAGATAAATAAAGCTTATGCTGGATAATACTAAATATAAGGTTAATTTTTGTTTTAATGCTTTATCCATATTATTTCTCCTTTACATATTCCAAAATATCCGATGGCTGACAGTCCAACGCTTTGCAAATTTCTTCAAGGGTGGAAAACCGAATGGCTTTCGCCTTGTTGTTTTTTAATATTGATAGATTTGCAGGGGTAATATCTATTTTTTCAGCCAGCTCCATCAGCCCGATTTTCCGCTTTGCCATAATAACATCTAAATTTACAATAATCGGCATACCCTCACCCCTTATATGGTTAAATCGTTTTCTTCCTTATACCAAACAGCTTGCTTAAAAATATCCTTAAGTGTTAAACAAAACAAGCACGCAATGGCAAAGGCAACAATAAGCACAAGGGTAGCTAAGCCTCTAATAAAAAACCACTTTATAATATAAATAAGAGAGATTAGGCCGCAAGATACAGCCATTTTTCTAAAGCAGCTAACGTTTTCTTGAATAAAAGGATCGCCTCCTAAAAGGGTTTTGAACATACGCCGCAGGTTGTGTAGGATATATACGGCGCATATACCAGAGCTTAACAGGACGTATGTAATGACGAGAATCATGCCTTGCCCATATCCAAAATACCTAGTAATCATACCCCCAAGAAAGGGAACAGTCATAATGCACCCTATACCGGCAAAAAACATAATATCAACCAATATTTTTGCTGCATAATGGGTAATGCTTTTTTTAAACATTTGATAACCTCCTTTAAAATTTTATATGTAAAGTCTTTTGTGAAAATATGTTAGCATAGAACAAATTAAAAATCAATAATTATTTATTGACTTTCAATAATTAATTATTGATTTTTAATTTTTAATTTGAGAGGAATTTATTTTTATTAAATACTGCCATAGGAATCAAGCTTCCATTTACATGAAAAAAACAGCA
>CAYWBF010000093.1:376-8430 GCA_964456085.1 uncultured Eubacteriales bacterium | reverse complement strand
TAGCACATAATAAAGCGTTGTTTTAAAAGCTTCTATTTTAGAAATTATGTCCTGTCTGATGGGAACATAATTCGCCTAAAATAGACAAAGCATTTTAAAACAACGCTTTTTATTTAAAGAATTTTCCAATTATATTTGGTATAATATTGAATATGATGTTGATTTGTTCTATAATAATGTGAGTTGGGAAAAAATACAAAATTTGCAATTTACTATGATAATATGCAAAATTTCTTCCCAATTTAGCCGCCTAAGCGGTTTCGTAGATTCCGTCGAGCTAACGTTATAAAAAAATTCATACGACAATAATTTAAAAGCGGAAATGAGGCGCAATGGAATGCAAACTCAAAAACTTACAAGCTCAAAATTTATTGTGATTACGCTAATTATTGTATGCAGTATATTTGTGGGGCTTTTCTCCTATAATAGCTATATAAGAAATAAGCTGGCTGAATCCACCTTTAGTACCCTACAGGAGATTATGCAGCAGCAAAAATTTAATTTCACCTCCGAAATCAGCGGAGAGTTTATTCAAATGAAAGCGCTGGCTGAAATTATTACAAACCTTCCTAATGATGTAACCGCACTCCAATCCACCTTAAAGGATTTGGTTGATAAAACAAATTTTGAGGTAATTTCTATAATAGCTCCAAATGGACTTGGGCTAGTTAGTACGGGGGAGATTCACGATTTTTCGGACCGTGAATTTTTTAATAGGGCTTTAGGGGGCGAAACTGTTCTTACAGAGCCTATTATGTCCAGAATAATATTTGCGCCTATTGTGGTTATAGCTACACCAATGATAAAAAATGACAAAATAATAGCTGTCCTTGAGGCCTCATATAGAGCTTCCCATTTAGACGAGCTTTTTTTATCTTCCTTTGACGGAATGGGGTATGCCTACATTATTAATAAGGAAGGAAAAATTCTAGCAAAAACCCAAAGCACCTATAGCCTAACTCTAACAGACAATATATACGGCACATGGAAAAACTCAAATTTTTACGGCGATGAAAGCTTTGATACCACTGTTCAAAATATAGAATCCCAAAAATCTGGCTATGCAAAATATGATTACAAGGGTCAAAAACGTATTATGCACTACTCCCCACTTGGAATAAATGACTGGGTAATACTCTCAATCGTTCCCGATGATGTTATCTCGGGCAAGGCAAACGAAATTTTGATGCGAACCCTGCTTCTCACCTCAGTTTTAACTTTTACTATTCTGATTGTGATATTCTACATTTATAAAATGCAGAATCTGTATATAAATAAATTAAAGCGAATTGCCTACGTTGATGAGCTTACAGGTATAAGCAACTTTCATAAATTCAAGGTTGACGCAGAGGCACTTATTACATCAAACAATAACATTAATTATATTATAGATAAGTTTGACGTCGATAGGTTTAAGCTTATTAATGAAATCTACGGATATAACACGGGAAATGAAATAATTCAGCTAATCGCAAAGAGTCTGGCAATGGTTTTAGATCCAAAGACAGAAACCTATGCAAGAATATCCGGCGACGAGTTTATAGTATTAGTAAGCTATAATGATGATGATGACCTAAAAGTCAAACACAAGCGCTTTGTGGATTATGTTCATGCCCAAAGCAAGGATATACTTAATTACAAAGCCTTATTTCCTACTGGCAGATATTATGTACCCAATGGTGCAACCAATATAAACCAAATATACGAGCGTGTGAATTTTGCTCACAAAATGGCTAAAAAGAGCATAAGCTCCAAGTTTTTTGTGTATGACGACACTCTAAAGTCGCTTATGCTAAGAGAAAAGGAAATAGAAAACAAAATGGAAGATGCACTGCTTTCTAACCAGTTTGTTTTGTACATACAGCCTAAGTTCCGTTTAGTTGACGAAAAAATCATTGGCGCAGAGGCGCTTGTACGGTGGAAGGAAAAAAATTTAGATGTGGTTTATCCCGGAGACTTTATTCCTGTGTTTGAGAAAAACGGGTTTATTATTAATCTTGATATGTATATGTTTGAGCTGTCTTGTATTGCTCTTAGGGAAATGATGGACAAAAATATTTGCCCCGTGCCTATTTCCGTTAACTTCTCTAGGCTGCATCTTAACAACCCCTCCTTTGTTACGGAGCTTTGTAGCATTGCCGACAAATATTCTATCTCAAGAGACCTTTTGGAGGTGGAGCTTACCGAATCTACCATGTTTAATAATGAAACTGTTCTTATAGGGGTTCTAGATCGGCTTCATCAAGCTGGCTTTACATTGTCCATGGACGATTTTGGTACAGGGTATTCTTCCCTTGGGTTGCTTAAAAACTTACCTGTAGACGTAATAAAAATTGACAGAGGATTTTTTGCCGATTCTATAGACGAGGATAGAGCGATAGTGGTTATTGCCAGCGTTATGGAAATGGCTCATAAGCTTAACATCCACACAGTGGCAGAGGGTGTGGAAACCAGAGAACACGTCGAGCTTTTAAAACAACTTGGCTGTGATGTGGTACAAGGCTACTATTATTCAAAGCCTATGCCGGTAAGTGAATTTATACAAAAATTAATTTAGGAGGCGTTTTATGCTTAAAAACTTAAAAATCGGCACTAAGCTAGTATTATCATTTGCAGTAGTATTAACCATCTTTATTATTGTATCTGTTTTCGGGGTTGTAAATATTAGCAATGTGGCCGGACATTTGAAAGAATTTAAGGAAATTAATCATGAAGCTACAATACTTACTTGGTCGGCTCGCAGAGATATTGTTGCATTACAAGCCAATATTTACAAAGCTTCTACCACAACAGACCTCCAAGAAACTAAAAATGCAGTAGACGATGCTACGAAAGCAGCAAACTCCTTTAACGATTCACTTAATAATGTACGGGAGCTTGTTGATAATAAAACTCTAATCGACCAAACGCTGGCATACGTAAAGGATAGCCAGTCTATAAGAGATAGACTTTTTGCAGCAACCTTGGCAAACAACAATGATGAAGCATTAGCCATTATAAATGACGAGTATAATCCCATTTTAGATAAAATTATTGACGCACTGGTGAAGCTAGGTAATGAAGCTGACATAGAAGCCGCCAGCTTTGTGGAGGAAGCACGAAGCACCTCCAACCTTAGTATGATAGCAAGCGCAGTAATGGTTTTAATAGCAACAGTGCTCATTCTCATTCTTACAAATATGTTAAATAACGGCATTGCTAAGCCGCTTATAAGAGCCTCGGAGGCAGCAAAGGAAATTGCCGAGGGGCGACTTAATGTTAATCTTATTCCTAGGGCGAAGGACGAAATAGGGGAGCTTATATTGTCCTTTGCCAAGGTTAGGGACGTTTTGCGTCAGCTTATGGACGGCATAAATACTATGTCCACAGAGCTTAACGCCGGTGATTTTGATGCTAAAATCCCTGCTGAGGAATTTAAGGGAGAATATCAAACCGTAGCCTTAGCTATTAACAACGCTGTAGGAGGCATAGTTACAGATGTTTTAACTACAGTGAACTATATTTCTCAGTTTGACACAGGAAATTTTCAGGTAAACATTCAGCCTTACCCAGGAAAAAAAGCTATTTTAAGCACCACCCTTGTTTCTCTAGGCAATAACCTTACCTCACTTAGCAACGACTTATCCTATCTTATAAACTCTGCCATAGACGGAAAGCTAGACACATCTATTGATGTGACAAAGTATCAGGGAGATTGGCAGAAGCTTACCTCTGGCCTTAACACACTACTACAGGCGGTGAACCTACCTATTTCGGAAGCAAACAACGTTCTTGTGGAGCTTTCACATGGTAACTTTGACGTAACTGTAAACAAAAGCTTTAAAGGAAGCTTTGCTTCTATGATGACCTCCTTTGAAACAATGGTAACCTCTACAGGCTCTTACATCAAAGAAATTACCGAGGTTTTGGAAACTCTTGCTAAGGGTGATTTAAGTAAGGATATTACGAGAGAGTATATTGGGCAGTTTAATTTAATCAAAGCCTCTATTAATAATATTATGTCTACACTAAGGCTAACACTTTCCGAGATTAAGGCATCCTCGGATAATGTTCTTTCCGGTGCTAAGCAAATTTCCGATAGCTCCATGAGTCTTGCCGAGGGCGCAGCAAATCAGGCAGCCTCCATTGACGAATTAAATGCTACTATAAACGTAATTAACAGAGAAACCATTGAAAACGCCGAAAAGGCACAGCACGCCGACGAGCTTTCCAAAAAATCCATTGAAAGTGCAAAGGGCGGCAACGAGGAAATGACCTTAATGCTTAAGTCTATGGACGATATTAAGGAAGCCTCACGAAATATCTCTAAGATTATTAAGGTTATTGATGACATTGCCTTCCAGACAAATCTTCTTGCCCTTAATGCCGCAGTAGAAGCGGCTCGTGCAGGAGAGCACGGAAAGGGATTTGCTGTTGTTGCGGAGGAGGTTCGCTCACTAGCCGGCAGAAGCCAACAGGCAGCAAAGGAAACCTCCACGCTTATTGAGGACAGCATTGTAAAGGTTAACCACGGCACAGAAATCGCAACACTTACCGCCGAGGCGCTAAAGACTATTGTTAGTGACGCTAACTCTGTCTCCGGCCTAATAAATGATATTTACCTGTCCAGCCAAAAACAGGCTGATTCTATTTCTCAAATTACAACAGGCATTAGCCAAATCTCCGACGTAGTACAAAACAATTCCTCCACCTCACAAGAAACCGCCGCTGCCGCTCAGCAGCTTAACAGCCAGTCCGAGGTATTGACCCAGATGGTTTCGCATTTTAAAATTTAAGTTTGGAGCAGAACTAAATTTTTGGTAGATATAATGGTGCTTACACAAAAAAAGCTGTAGCAAAACGACGCTAAATCGTTTTGCTACAGCTTTTTTTGTGTAGCCTAGTCTCACAATCAGACTAACATTGCGCTTGCTAGAAGCAGAGTGATTTGAGATATTGCTTATTGCTCCATTTGTTTACCAAGGAAGCCTGCGGCTGTTTGGGCGAGCTTGCCTTCAACCTCGCCCATTTTTTTATCATTGGCCAAAAAAACAATCGCACCCAAGACATCTCCTTCGGAGATTATGGGAGTGATTAGCTCGCTGTTGTAAATTTCTTCGTTGTCATCTTCAAGAATTGGAACAAAGCTGGAGTCATTTCTTGCTGCCGAAACAACCGTCCTTTGGTTTATAGTTTTTTCAAGAGCAGCAGAAATATGTTTTTCCATAAATTCCTTCTTAGCGCCGCCGGATACGGCTATGATTTGGTCTTTGTCTACTATGCAGGTTATGTGCCCACTGGACTGTGCAAGAGATTCTGCGTACTCCTTAGCAAATGCACCCAGCTCGCCAATTGGGGAATATTTTTTTAATATTATTTCTCCTTCCCTGTCTGTGAAGATTTCTAGTGGGTCGCCCTCCCGTATCCTAAGAGTCCTCCGAATCTCCTTAGGGATTACCACTCTGCCGAGGTCATCTATTCTTCTGACAATACCTGTTGCTTTCAAAATAATTCCTCCTTGGTATTACTCCGCCGCTGCAACATAATTTAAGCCTTCGGAATAATATTTCTGTTATAAATAATCTTTACTAAATTTGTAATTTTATTCGTTTTTCTTTGGTGTTATTATTGCTTGCTTTTCTATTATTATACAATATATGAGAAATTATACGGTTATCTTTTATTTTTCCTTATACATTAAGTATGTTCAAAGGACTTGGCATAAGTACAAAAAAGGCAGTAGCTTTACGATAAAAAAACGTAAAGCTACTGCCTTTTCATTTTCTATTTAGTACATGGGCACAACAGAACCGCTGTATTTTTCTTCAATAAACTTCTTAACCTTTTCGCTTTTTAAGGCGTCAACCAACGCTTTTAAATCCTCACGGTTTTCGTCGCCTTGGCGAATGGCTATTATATTCGCATAGGTTTCTGCGGCTAAAGAGCTTGCGTCCTCTATAGCTAAAGCATCTGTTTTAACATTTAGCTTAGCTTCAAGGGCGTAGTTTCCGTTGATTACGGCAATATCAACGTCCGGCAGAGAGCGTGCAAGCTGCGCTGCTTCTATTTCTCTGATTTTAATGTTCTTTGGATTTTCAGCTATATCAGTAACAGTTGCTTTTAAACCAGCATTTTCTTTAAGCTTAATTAAGCCTTGTGCTTCAAGAAGTAGAAGCGCTCTTGCCTCGTTTGTTGAGTCGTTTGGCACAGCAATCTGTGCGCCGTCAGCTAAATCGCTTAGTGATTTAGTTTTTCCTGGGTATATGCCGAATGGTTCGTAATGTATAGCGGCTATGGATTCAAGTGTTGTTTTGTTTTCTACATTAAAGTCATCAAGGTATGGCTTATGCTGGAAGTAGTTAGCGTCTAGCTCCTTGTTTTGTAACGTAAGATTTGGCTGCACATAGTCCACAAACTCCTTAATAACTAGCTCATAACCCTTTGCGGCTAAATCCTCTTTAGCTACTGCCAAAATTTCGGCGTGAGGTGTTGGGCTGGCGCCTACTACGATTTTATTGAGCTGGGTTGCTTGTGAAGCTGCAGGTGCTGCTGATGCGGCTGGATTGTTAGCAGGTGCTTGGGCACAGCCAGCAAACAGGCTAAGGGATAATGCAATACCAATAGGTAAAAAATATTTCTTCATTAATAATTCCTCCAATAATACTCTAAATTCTTTTATCACTAACTTTTGAAAGCTTCATGCCTATTTCTTGCAGAAGCTGAACCACAATCACCAAAAGCACTACGCAAATGAACATAATCTGCTTTTGATAACGGTAGTAGCCATAATTTATGGCTATGGTTCCTAGACCCCCACCACCTACGATTCCGGCCATGGCGGAGTAGCTTAATATGGTGGTTACTGCTATGGCTGCGCCGACGATTAGCGAAGGCTTAGCCTCTGGTATCATGACTTTGCATATAATCTCCATGGGGGAGGCCCCCATAGAAAGCGCCGCCTCAATAACTCCCTTGTCAACCTCCTTTAGAGAGGATTCCACAAGACGTGCGATAAAGGGGGCAGCTCCAATTACCAGCGGTACGATTGTAGCGTTAGAGCCGATTGTTGTACCTACCACAAAACGTGTAAATGGAATAACCGCAATAAGCAATATCAAGAATGGAATGGAGCGAACAAGGTTAACCACCACGCCAATTACCTTGTTAAGCCGTGGCATGGACAAAATGCCTTCCTTATCCGTAACCACCAAAATAATTCCAAGAGGCAGCCCCAAAACGTAAGCCAAGGCAGTAGAGACTAAAGTCATATACAATGTTTCAAAAATTCCCAGCAGAAGCATATTTGTAATTTCCTTGCTAAGCAAAATCAATCACCTCCTCATAGCTGAGGCCTAAGGAATCTACATACTTAAGCATTTTGTTAGCAATTTCCTTGTCCTCGGGAAGCTGAACCACAATTTGCCCAAAAGCCTTCCCTTCAATATTTTTAGTGTCTGCAAACATAATGTTTAACGGCGCTTTAAATTTTAAGACCATGTTTGCAATAACAGGCTCAAAGGAGGATTGACCGTCAAAAACTATACGACAGCAGCGGCTTCCGATTATGTACTGGGGCAGCCCGTCACCTTGGCTTGGGTACACAAGCTTCTTGGCAATGTGAGATTTGGGCTTTGTAAAAATTTGGGCTACATCAGAAACCTCGGCTATTTCACCATTGTCAATAATGGCTACTCTATGGCAGATTTGCTCAATAACGTCCATTTCATGGGTTATTATTATAATGGTTATCCCAAGCTTTTCGTTTATTTCCTTAAGCAGTGCCAAAATGGAGCGAGTGGTTTCCGGGTCAAGGGCGCTTGTTGCCTCATCGCATAGTAGAACCTTAGGGTTTGTAGCAAGTGCTCTTGCAATGGCAACACGCTGCTTTTGTCCGCCGGACATTTTTGAGGGGTAGGCGTTAAGCTTATCCGACAGCCCTACAAGTTTCAAAAGCTCGGCGGCACGTATTTTTGCCTCGTCCTTGCTTTTACCAGCTATTTCAAGTGGGAAGCAAACGTTTTGGAGAGCGTTTCTTTGCATAAGCAGATTAAACTGCTGAAAAATCATGCCCATGG
>CAYWBF010000093.1:0-366 GCA_964456085.1 uncultured Eubacteriales bacterium | reverse complement strand
CTGTCTTTCCTTTGACAGCTCCCTCATAGACAGAGCGCAAAGGTCAACATTATCCAAAAATATTCTACCCTCATCGGGTCGTTCCAAAAGATTGATACATCTGACAAGGGTGCTTTTCCCTGCGCCGCTCATACCTATGATACCAAAAATCTCACCCTTAAAAATTTCCAAGGAAATATTTTTCAAGGCATGAACCGTATCCTTAGCTGTGGTGAATGTTTTTCTCAAGCCTTCCATTTTTATCATCACACTTTTATCACTCACAGGCTAACCCCCTCTCAGATGAAAATTTGCATAATTTTTTGAAACAGTATAAAACATATTTCAAATGCTGTCAAGAATGATAATTAATTACCAAAAAAATAC
>CAYWBF010000092.1:0-8541 GCA_964456085.1 uncultured Eubacteriales bacterium | reverse complement strand
CTGCTCTTATTAATGAAGAGGATTCTAAAAAAGCTATTGAGCAAATTGTTGGCTCCATAAAAAACCATTCAGAATACTCCCAGGATTATAATTATCTGGACTTAAATAATTGCCCGGAGCTTGACAGCGTGGTTTTGTTTGAGAAGCATGTAATAAGCAGGGAGTTTCTGGCCTCAAAAAAGCCCAGGGGGTTGCTGCTTAAGCATGACGAGCGTGTAAGCATCATGCTTAACGAGGAGGACCATATACGTATACAAACAATTTTTCCCGGCGAAGATATAATTAACGCTTTTGACCTTGCCGATAAGATTGACAATATAATAGAAGAAAATGTTCAGTATGCCTTTGACAGAGAATTTGGGTATTTGACGGCTTGCCCTACAAACACCGGTACAGGAATGCGTGCTTCCTACATGATGCACCTGCCTATGCTTGAAAAATCTGGACACTTGCGGAATTTGGTTCAGGCAATAAGTAAGTTTGGCATGACTGTTCGTGGTATGTATGGCGAAGGCTCAGAGCCTTTGGGTAGCATTTATCAAATTTCCAACCAGATAACCCTTGGCAAGTCAGAGAAGGAAATCATGGAGACATTAAAAAATGTTGCCAATCAAGTTATTGAAAAGGAAGTATGGATTAGGGAAAAAACATTGTCAGAGCGGAGAGTGGAGCTTATGGACTCTGTCTACCGCTCATATGGAATTTTGCTGCATTGCAAAAAAATTGGGGTGAAGGAAGCCATGAACCTGCTGTCTGATCTCAGACTGGGGTTTGTTACCGGCTTGCTAGACATTCCTATACCAAAACAAAGCATTTACAACATAATAAAGAATATTCAGCCAGGCAACATTCAAAAAAATGCCGGTAAGGCGCTTGACGAAGCAGAACAGGATATTTATAGAGCAACTTATCTAAATCGTGCGCTATCGCAAAAGGAGGATTAATATGCAACTAAGCTTTACAAATAGAGCAAAAGAAGCCATTGAAAACTCTAAGGCCTATGCCGCAGAGTTTGGACATAACTATATCGGGACGGAGCACTTGCTTCTTGGACTGGCGGCAGTTGAGGAGGGTGTTGCCTCAAAGGCACTAAGCATTCAAAATGTTACCGATAAGGATATAGAGGATAAAATCGATGAGCTGGTGGGCAAACAAAATACTGAATCTATCCCACAGGATTTTACTCCAAGGACAAAACGCATCTTTGAGATGAGCGCCCAAGAAGCTTTAAAAATGGGGGCAGGGTATATTGGCACGGAGCATATTCTGCTTGCATTGCTTCAAGATCAAGACTCTCTGGCTGTGAGAATTTTGGCCATGATGAATATAAATGGCCAAAAGCTGTACGCCGACATATTATCCATGCTTGGAGAGGGCAACCCTGCACAAATGGGGGCAAATGTTCAGCCTATCGGGAAGAAAAACAACAAAAACGTAAAATCCAATACTCCAACCTTAGATAAATTTTCCAGAGATTTTACCCAGCTTGCCACAGAGCAGAAGTTTGACCCTATTGTGGGTAGAGAAAAGGAAATAGAGCGTGTTATTCAGATTTTAAGCAGACGTACAAAGAATAATCCTTGCTTAACAGGTGACCCCGGTGTTGGTAAGACAGCTATTGCCGAGGGACTTGCTCAAAAGATTGTTGATGGAAATGTACCCGAAACCTTAGTTAGTAAGCGTGTTGTGGCTCTTGATTTATCTGCTATGGTTGCAGGAACTAAGTATAGAGGTGAGTTTGAGGACAGGATTAAAAAGGTAATGGCAGAGCTTAAAGCTGCCGGAAATGTAATTTTGTTCATCGATGAGCTTCATACCATAATTGGGGCTGGTGGAGCGGAGGGCGCTCTTGATGCCTCCAATATTTTAAAGCCGGCTCTATCCAGAGGTGAAATGCAGGTTATTGGGGCTACAACACTTGACGAATATAGGAAGCATATAGAAAAGGACGCCGCTCTTGAACGTCGTTTTCAGCCTGTCATTGTAGATGAGCCAAGCGAGGAGGAGGCTGTTAAGATGTTAAGGGGGCTTAGGGATAAATACGAGGCCCACCATAACGTTCAAATAACCGACAAGGCAATCGTTGCCGCTGTTACCCTAAGCTCACGATATGTTACTGATAGATTTTTGCCAGACAAGGCTATTGATTTAATTGACGAGGCATCTTCACGGGTACGACTAAGAGGATATACTGCTCCACCGGATATTAAGGAGCTTGAAAAGGAATTAAAAGAGCTGGACGTAGAAAAGGAAGCGGCTATTAAAACAGAGGAATTTGAAAAAGCCGGTATGCTTAAGCAAAAGCAAAACGGAATTAAGCAGAAGCTTGAGGAAGCAAAAAACGCTTGGCAGGACAAACGGACAAAATCAACGCAAATTGTTGATGAGGAGGAAATTGCAGAGATTGTATCCAGTCAGACTGGGGTGCCTGTGAAAAGATTGCAGCAGGAGGAAACCCAGCGTCTTATGGATATGGAAAAAACTCTGCACAACAGGATTATTGGTCAGGACGAGGCAGTTGCTTCTGTGTCAAGAGCAATCCGCCGTGGTCGTGTTGGACTTAAGGATCCAAAACGCCCTGTTGGCTCCTTCTTGTTCCTAGGGCCTACAGGGGTTGGTAAGACAGAGCTTTGTAAGGCGCTTGCAGAGATACTTTTTGGCAATGAGGACGCTGTTATTAGAGTAGATATGTCGGAGTATATGGAGAAACACTCTGTTTCCCGTATTATTGGTTCACCTCCTGGTTATGTAGGCTATGATGAGGGAGGACAGTTATCGGAGAAGGTTCGCAGAAAGCCTTACAGTGTTATACTTTTTGATGAAATCGAAAAGGCTCACCCAGATGTGTTTAATGTTTTGCTACAGGTGCTTGAGGATGGGCACATTACTGATTCCCAAGGGAGAAAGGTTAATTTTAAAAATACTGTGGTGATTATGACCTCAAACGCCGGAGCAAGAAGTATTATTTCTCCAAAAAGACTGGGCTTTACCACAAGCGATGATGCCAAAAGAAACTATGAGGAAATGAAAAAGGGCGTAATGGACGAGGTTAAGCATATATTCCGTCCGGAGTTTTTGAATAGAATTGATGATATTATTGTGTTCCACGCCCTTGAGCAAGAGCATATTCTTAAAATTACCCAGCTTATGGTAGGAGAGCTTGCCAAGAGGGTTAAGGCCAATATGGATATTGAGCTTGAGATTTCACAGGAAGCACTTGAATTTATTTCAAAGGCAGGGTACGACCAAACCTACGGCGCAAGGCCGCTTAGGAGGGCAATCCAGAGCAAAATTGAAGATATGCTTGCTGAAAGAGTTCTTAACGGAGAGTTTAGAGAGGGAGATACAGTAAAGGTGTCTGTCGATAAAGATGTATTAAGCTTTACTAAAAATTAATATCAGCAACAAAATAATAAGCGTGCGACTATCGAACAGAGCGTTCCAAAGCTCTTGATAGCAGCACGCTTTTATTTTTGGCTTTAAATGGGGTGCCATAAATAAAAATCCCAACTTTGTACATAATACTAGCAAACAGCCTTTACTCAAAAAGCCTTTAACACGGAAAAGTCAGTAAAGGTGCAAAAAGGGGGTTTTTTATTGAATGCAGCTTTGATTGGACTTGTTGGTGGGTTTGTTAACGGACTTCTTGGCTCCGGAGGCGGAACACTTCTTGTTCCCTCCATGGAGAGGTTTATGAAGGTGGAAAGCCATAAGGCACACGCAACGGCAATAATTATAATTCTGCCCCTTTCAATAGTAAGCGCAGTCGTTTATTTATGGGGCGAGCGGCTGGACTGGCTGATGATTGCCAAAATTTCCTTAGGAGGTGTGGCTGGAGGGTTTGTGGGAGCAAAGCTCCTTAACAAAATATCGGGAAAATGGCTTCACAAGATTTTTGGAATAATAATTCTTGTGGGTGCCTTTAATATGATTAGATAGCCCTTTGTTAATATGGAAATTATTATAGGCTTTTTTGCCGGAATAATAAGCGGACTTGGAATTGGGGGCGGTGCAATTTTAATACCGGCACTGTCAATTTTCTTGGCGCTGCCCCAAAAGGAAGCTCAGAGCATAAATTTAATATACTTTATCCCCACAGGCATAATAGCCGCAATAACACACCTAAAAAGCGGCAACATAGAAAAAAAGGTAGTGCCAAGGCTAATACTGTTTGGGCTGGTTAGCGCAGTGCTTGGCGCAATGCTTGCTATTAAACTTGAACCAGGGTTGCTTAGAAAAATGTTTGGCTGGATTTTGGTGGCTATTGGATTATTGGAGCTTTTCAAAAAAGAAAAAAAGGAGTGAATTTTATGGATAACGTTAATTTTCAACAGCTCTTGGCACAGTTTCAGGCTGTGGACACAAATGAAAAAATAAACTTGTACGTTACCGCCGAGGGACTTTCACAGGAGCAATACAAGGAGCTTTTAAGATTTTATCCTTACAATGAGATAGATAAGCTGGAAGCTGCTTTAAGGTAAGCCCCTCTTTCCCAGAATGTCGTATACGACAAAAAGCTTCCTTTACCCCATGGGTTAGGAAGCTTTTTTTGCAGCTATGTAAAGCTCATTGCTTTAATGTCCATTCGCATGTCCTTGGTATGGAGATTGTAACCGTAGTGCCAACACTATCCACGCTTTCTATGGTAAGTGTACCGCCGCACTGTGCCTCCAGCCGACTTTTCACATTTTCAAGGCCGGTATGGCTTCTGCTGTCGTCTTGGCATATAGGCGGCAATGCCACATCAAAGCCCTTGCCATCATCAGAAACGGTGATAATGTACTCGCCCTCTGTTTCAAGGGTAGAAATAGTAATCCTTCCACCGTCCTCATTTTTGGTAATGCCATAGCGAACGGCATTTTCTACTACAGGCTGAACAATGAGGGAGGGGACTTGGAAGCTGGTTACTGGTGTGTCATAAACCACATTTAACCTATCCTCAAAACGAATCTGCTCAATAGACAGATAATGCCCAACATGCTCAAGCTCCTTTTCAAAGGAAATAGGGCGGGTAGAATTTAGGCTGTCAAGATTGACACGCAGATACATTGAAAAATCACGTACTGCAGCTTCGGCTCTATTTGAATCTATTTTACATAGCTCCTGTATGGCAATAAGTGAGTTAAATAAAAAATGGGGCTGGATTTGTGATAGCAAAATAGCTATTTTCTGTTCTGCCAATTCTTTTTCTATTTGTTGTGTACGCATTTCTTGTGCTGCCAGTTTTTTCATATGACGTACTAGTTGATAGGTATGCATAAATATTGTAACTACCACAGCCAGCCGTACTGCTATGCGAGTTGGCATAAAGGGAAAAAATCTTATGTTTATAGTTTCTAAGATAATAGCAGCCATCAGTGGCAAAAAGGCAGCTATGGTAAACATAGCGTCAACGCTTTTCAAACGTAAACCTTCGTAGCATAAACACACCATGCCGCAAATCATACCTAAAAGAGCAGGAATCATCATAATACCCTGCAAATCATAAATATCCACAAGGTTCAGCATTTGCAGCAAAAAGCAAAAAGCCGCTCCAAATACTGAGCTTGCACAAACACAGAACATAATTGTCCGGGTAAGTCTACGCTCTAAATTCATATAAAAATATAAGCAATACGACGGAATAATGAGAATTAGTGAGCCTACATCAACAATATTAACCAGCACGGGGTTGGGAATAATCAAGGGCAGATAATAAAAAGCTCCGTCCGTAATATAGTATATGCCGCCCACAAAGGCAAAAAATGAAAATACCAAACCCCTCTTGAAATTAACATGATTATAGTAGATGGAAAGCTGAAAGGGCAGAACTATGCTGATTAGCATAATGATTATACCAATTAGCACATCAATTCCGTTTTCAGAGAAAAATGCGTCATAAACCTCGTAGCCGTACCCCGTTTGAATGTTCTCCAAAAATATATACAACCGTTTGTCGCTGTATTTTGAATTAAAGCTTTCCAGCTCAAATTCTATTTCATCATCTACCTCAATACCGGGGGATACATAAAAACCAAAATAACTGCCCGGGTAAGTGTATAGGGATTTATTAGTAGGTTCTTCTCCAAAGATAAATAAGGTTTCACCGTTTACACGCATTTGTGCTTTTATGTTATGAATACGGAAAATAAGCAGCACGTTTTTTTCCACGTCACGCTGGAAGTGCCCACGGATACGCACAGACTCCACGCTTCTATTAAAAAGGCTCTGGCTGTCACCCAGTTGCTTCCAGTCGCCGCCGTCCACACTGTATTCCCCAATTATTGAAATAGGCTGGGCTTCTTTTAGCTTTGAGGTTTTGTCATCTTTAACCGCCATAACTATCAATGCGAAAAACAGACATAACGATAAAAATACTAGGCCGATAAGCACCTTGGAGTTTTTGCTCATAGTTTTATTTTCCTTTAATTTATATCCTTTGCTCATGCTTAAGACCCTCGATTATAAAAAGAGAGCCTTTGGCAATGGTGCTTTTGGCGTAAAGCCGAAACCCGTGTCTTTCAGCGATTTCCTTTGCAATGGCAAGCCCAAGACCTGTGCCCGTTTTGTTTTCCTCGGAACGGCTTTTGTAAAACCTGTCAAAAATGTATGGTAAGTCCTCTTTTGGGATTCCAATGCCATAATCTCTTATGTTTAAAGTGCCTTTGTAGAGAGCCACCTTAATTTCTCCACCCTCGTTGGAAAATTTTACAGCGTTGTCAAGAAGAATAATGAGAAGCTGCCGTAGTCTTACATAGTCACCTATGACCTTGCAGCTGTCGGTATCCTTTACAACACTTATTTTTACACCCTTTTTGGCGGCAAGCTGCTCAATGCTTCTTGTTGCATCGCTTAGCACATCACTAATAAACAGCTCTTGCATATCCATTGCAAACTCGGTGTTTTGCAGACGTGATAAATCCAGCAAGTCACCAACAAGCCTTTGTAAAAGAGTTGCTTCCTTAAGCATTTGCCTGTGGTAATCCTCAACCTGCTCCGGCTCTGTTACAATCTTATCTACAAGCGCTTCCAGTGAACCACGAATTACTGTAACAGGGGTTCTTAGCTCATGAGATATGTTCGCCACAAAATCCCGGCGCATTTGCTCAAGGCGAGCGCTTTGGGTGCTGGCTACTTGCAGCCGCTCTGCCAAAATATCCATTGTGTTTGCTAGACTGCCTATTTCGTCCTTTTGGCTGATCTTGTTGGCTGCGGAGTAGTCTCCCGAGGCAAGCCTTAACGCTGTATTCTTCATTTTGTTTAATGGTTGAGTAAAGGTAATGGAGAATCCAACAGAAAGCAAAAATGAAATACAAAGCGCAGCAAAAATACTAAGGCCTAACAGAGCGAATCCTCTTTGAATCGCTTCGTTCATGCCAAAAACCGAGGAGTGGAGCAGAACAACTCCCAGTATTTTACCTGTGGAGGATTTTATGGGTGTACCCACGGTAAGTGTAAGCTCCTTTAGTATGCCGCTAAAATCCTCGCTGAACACAACTTGGTCATTAAAAACCTCTTTTATAAGTGTATCGGCATTTTCCGGAAGGTCTGAGTATTCGTATTTAGCCAAAGCGCCGCTGGTAATAAGATTAAGGTTTTCATCCACAACCCAAATATCCGTACCGGCTATTTGGTCAATAAATCTTAAATAGCTGCCCATGCCCCCCATACTGCCCATACCGTTCATGCCGCTTCTGGTCAAGTAACCTGATAAAACTTGGGCAATAGAGGTGGCTCTGGAAGAAAGCTCTTTTTTGTATATGTTAATGGTATAATTTTTAAAGAGCACCATAAATACTGTCCCAATAACAAGGGAAAAGCTTAGCAGAGCCAAGGCAAAATACAGGCTTAGCTTTAGGGCGATTTTATTTTTCGTCATTGTGCACCTCGAATTTGTAGCCTACCCCCCAAATCGTTTTTATCTCCCATGTAGGGTGGGATACTTCGTCCAGCTTTGCCCTAAGTCTTTTTATGTGGCTGTCCACTGTTCTGCTGTCCCCGAAATAATCGTAGCCCCAAAGGGAGTTAAGCAGATTATCCCGAGAAAAAACCTTATTTCTGTTTGTCGCCAGTGTCCATAGGATTTCGATTTCCTTTTTTGTAAGGGAAACATTTGTGTTGTCAATAAAAACTGAATAATCCTCCAGATTGATTTTTAGGCTGTCGTATTGAAAGGTACGGGCTTGGGTTTCGTTTTCCTTTTTGAGCCTACGTAAAATTGCTCTTACTCTAGCCATTACTTCGCCCGGGGAAAAAGGCTTTACTATATAATCGTCTGCTCCAATATCCAGCCCCATTATTCTCTCAAAGTCCTCACCTCTGGCTGTCACCATAATAATAGGTACAGTAGAGTACCGACGAATTTCACGGCATACCTCAAAACCGTCCTTATTGGGCATCATAACGTCAAGGAGGATTATTTACGGCTGCTCCGTCTCAAAGCAACGGAGTGCTTCGTGGACGTCCAAGTCTATTATCGGCACATATACTTCATTGTTGGCATACTCATGTAGAATAGATGTGATTTGCTTGTTATCATCGGCAATTAATATTTTTGGCATA
>CAYWBF010000091.1:0-8593 GCA_964456085.1 uncultured Eubacteriales bacterium | reverse complement strand
TTTTAAATTTATAAAAATTGTTTGTTTAATTGTATGCTCATTTTTTGTGGTGGCATCGGTTGGAGTGTTTGCTTACTATCAGCTGGGCAAAGGAAAGGTCGTTGAAACACTGGCTGCACAGGACGATGATACCACCGACGACAACAACGATAAATCTACAATAGGAACATCAAACCCGCAGGACAAGCAGGAAGGCATTTTAGATGACTTATTACTGCCGCCTCTTAAAACTAACTTTCTTGTTATTGGGGTAGACAAAACGGAGTTTTTGACGGACGTTATTATAGTAGGTTGTTTTGATAGGGACACTAAGAAGATAAACTTAATCTCTATTCCAAGAGATACATATGTGGTCATGCCGAAAGACAGGATAGAAACTCTTAGAGGGATTAATGCCAGCATTCCCGGTGGGGGAGTTATGAAAATAAATTCTGTTTTCAGCCGCTCCGGTAAAAAGTACGGCGAGGAATTTCTCCAAAAGCAGGTAGAGGAGCTTTTGGGCATTAAGATTAACTTTTATGTTAAAGTAAGCTTAGATGCTTTTAAAAATATTGTAGACACCATCGACGGTGTAGATATGGAAATCCCAAGCGGCGGTTTGTATTATTCCGACCCGGAGCAAAATCTATATATTAACGTTCCCGGAGGAATGCAACACCTTAACGGCAAAATGGCCGAGGGCGTTGTAAGATACAGAAGCACCTACCCAAGAGGTGACCTTCAAAGAATAGAGGTTCAGCAAAAATTCCTGAAGGCTCTAATGCAGCAGACACTTGGAAAGGAAAATATTATTAAAAACGCTCCAAGCTACATAAAAATATTCTTAGACTATGTTGAAACAGATTTTCCATTTGAGGATATACCTAAGTATGTTAGATACATAAATGACATCAAAAGCGAAAGCATAGAGGCTCAAACCTTACCGGGTAATCCACAAACTATTAACGGTGCATCTTACTTTATCCATGACAAAAAAGAGGTATTTGATTTAGTAGAGACTGTATTTTTTGCTTCTTAAGGGTTTTTATATTTTAGGATTTTTATATTTTTGATATTTAATATTTTTTTATAGAAAGGGTGGGAACAAATGACATTAAACGAAATTAAGGACCTTCTAAATGCACAGGCGCACACATGCACCGAAAAGCTAGGAAGGGAAATAACCTCCGCATGTGGGTCTGACCTTATGAGCGACGTATTGGCATTTTCTAAAAACAATGCCTTGCTTATTACCGGGTTGGTTAACCCTCAGGTAGTTAGAACAGCAGAGATGATGGACATAAAGGCGATAATCTTTGTAAGGGGGAAAACGCCCAACGAGGATATACTTAATCTAGCTACAGAAAAGGGCATTGTCATTCTAACCACAGAAAATTTAATGTTTTCGACCTGCGGTATTTTGTATAATGCAGGCTTAATAGGGGGAAGCGCTTAACATAAGGGGGTAACAAAATGAAGCTTAACTACAAAGTTATTGAAGGGGAGTTTTTAAGAGCCGGGGAGGCTTCCAGCAGCTTAAAGAAGGTATTGAAGCAGCTTGGTATAAATGAGGCTACCATTAGAAAAATAGCCATTGCAATGTACGAAGCAGAAATAAACATGGTTATACACGCAAACGGAGGAACCATTGAAGCCGAGATTTTGCCGGACAAGGTAAGCATCATTTTAAAGGACACAGGCCCCGGTATTCCTGATATTGACAAGGCTATGCAGGAAGGATATTCGACAGCAAGCGATGAGGTGCGTAATCTTGGCTTTGGCGCCGGTATGGGCTTGCCTAATATGAAGAAAAACTCCGATTTTATGAACATAACCTCTCAGGTTGGAGTTGGCACTACTGTGGAAATTGTTGTTAACCTTTAAGGTGAGGTGATAACGGTGTATAACGACTTGCATTCTGTTTATCTTTTGGACGATAAATGCATAGGCTGTACAGATTGCATAAAAAGATGCCCTACAGAGGCTATAAGGGTGAGAGCCGGAAAGGCTCAAATTGATGATTTTAAGTGCATTGATTGCGGCCTGTGTATAAAGGTTTGTGAACAGCACGCAAAAAAAGCGAAAACAGATTCTATTGATATTATAAAGGGTTACAAATATAAGGTAGCCATACCTGCACCTGCACTCTATGCCCAGTTTAAAAAGGTGCATGACGTAAATTTGATTTTGACTGCAATTAAAGGGCTTGGCTTTGACGAGGTTTTTGAAGTGGCTATGGCTGCGGAGATGGTAACCTTTGCTACGGCACAGTTTATTGCCAAGGGTGGGCTTAAGCGCCCCATAATTTCATCGGCCTGCCCTGCTATTATTCGCCTAATAAGTATGCGGTTTCCGTCGCTGGTGGAAAATATCCTTCCTTTAATCGCCCCCATTGAAGCGGCGGCAATAGGTGCTAAGGATTATTTGGTGAAAAAGGGCATACCTAGGGAAGATATAGGCGTATTTTTCATTAGCCCATGTGCGGCTAAGAACAGCTATGTGCTTAATCCCATAGGTATTGAAAAATCCGAGATTTCTGCCGTTATTTCAATCCAGGACATTTATATGGATTTAATGAACACCATATCAAAAATAAAAACCCCCGAAAAATTATTTCAAAGCTCTGCTAAGGGGGTAGACTGGGCTGTAACTGGTGGTGAGAGTAGGGGCGTTGAAATCGAAAGCGCCATTGCTGTTGACGGCGTGGAAAATGTAATTAAGATTTTGGAGGAGCTGGAGAACGGTCAGCTGCAGGATGTGGACTTTATTGAAGGCTTAGCATGTACTGGAGGCTGTGTTGGCGGCCCTCTAACTGTAATAAACAGCTTTGTCTCCAAAAACCGCCTGCGAAAAATAGAAAGTAAAATCAAGGCAATGAAGCCAGAGGACAAACGACCTCCTTGCTTTGATTATAATGCCATTGATTTTAACTTAAGGGAAAAAATCAGAAAAACCGGCGGCTTGAAGCTTGATGAGGATATGTCCAAGGCTATTGAAAAAATGATGGCTATAGAGGAGCTTTCTGCTACGCTGCCAAAAATCGACTGCGGCTCGTGCGGCGCACCTACCTGTAACGCCTTTGCACAGGATGTTGTGCTAAACAGAGCTAACGTTGAGGACTGTGTTTTTATGCTTAGAAATAAGGTACGTGCTCTGGCGGAGGCAATGGTGGACTTGGCTGCCAAGCTGCCGCAAACTATTAGCGAGCATGAGAAGGGTAGGGGAGAATAATTGAAAGCTAAGGATTTAGAGGGCAAGCCCTTCTTAAAGCTTGTTGCCGGAGAAAGCGGTCTGGAGAACGAAATAAAGAGCGTGTATGTAGGCGACCTACTAAGCTGGGTAATGGGGCGTGCAAAGGAAGGTTCTGCCTGGGTTACTATTCTTGGGCATGTTAATATAATTGCCGTAGCTATGCTCACAAATGCTGCCTGTATAATTATAGCCGAGGGGGCAGAGGCAGACGCCGCTACCATTCAACGGGCGAATAATGAGGATATTCCTTTGTTTTTAACAGAATTAACAGCCTTTGAGGTTTGCAAAGAGCTTATTAAGTGCTTGGAGGTATAATCCGGCAAAGGTTAACTGCCTTATAGATAGGGGCGTGGCAATGAAGCTATATTATGATTTTCATATACACACAGGGCTTTCGCCCTGCGGCTCAAATGATATGACCCCAAACAATATTGTTAACATGGCGCTGATAAAGGAACTGGACTGTATTGCTGTAACCGACCATAATTCCTGCGGCAACGCTAGGGTAGTTACAGAGCTTGGTGAGGAAGTAGGCCTACTGGTTATTCCGGGTATGGAGCTGGAAACCTCGGAGGAGGTTCACAACGTCTGTCTGTTTAAATCAATAGATGCGGCAGAGGCTTTTGCCAAGGCTGTCAACGAAAGCCTTCCTAAAATTAAAAATAGAGTTGAAATTTTTGGTGACCAGCTTTATTTTGATGAGAATGATGATGAGATTGGGCGGTGCGATAATTTACTTGTTACAGCTACGACCCTTGACCTTTTTTCCGCAAAGGAGCTGGTTAGAAGCCATGACGGCATACTAATTCCGGCTCACGTTGATAGAAGCTCCTACAGCGTCTTGTCAAACTTAGGCTTTATTCCTCCGGAGTTGGGGGTAAGCCTTATTGAGCTATCCAAAAACTGCAACCCAGAAGATTTTTTGGATAAAAATAAGCGAGGTCTAATGGGGGTAAGCAAATTCATAACCTCATCAGACGCTCACTACTTAGAGCATATTAATGAAAGAAGTAATTTTTTAGAGCTGCCCTTGCCAGATGGCGAGAAGCCTACTAGGGATTTTATAATTGAATATTTGTTATCGCTTATATAAAAAATGCTGAATCAAGTCGTAAAGCTTGATTCAGCATTTTTTTGTTGCGTCAATTAACGTAGACGTCTATATATTCTATTATTAGGCTTGAATTTTCGTTTAAAGGTGAAATATAACCGCAAGGAAAGAATAACCAACACGCACAAAGCCAGTACACCGAAAAGTACATAAATTATGGTTAGCATCACCTTGCCAATAGAATTTTTGGGTTCTGAGCCTTTTAGCATAGACTTTAGCTCACTTTCCGTTGGAGCTGCTACTGCTTCTGTGGCTACTAGATTAATTCTTGACAGAATAGAGCTTTTATAGCTTAGCTCCACATAACCCAAAACCTGTTCTTCTTCTACAGGTGCATATATTTTATCAGGCAGAACAATTTTTTTCTCTATATTTGCTTTGGTTAAATTATTGGGCAAGAGAATAGACAAGTTTGATTGCGGTATGACGGTAATGCCCCCCACCAAAATTTCTTCCTCGTCTTTTTCATCCTTGTTTTTTTCATTCTTCTCATCTATCTTATAAAAAACCTCACGCTTTTCGGAAATATCATTTATGTCCAGCACGTCCTTTTGAGAAAATGCTTTGAAGCCACTTTCCAAAAGAGCTGTAGTGTCTGTATAGGGGGCGTTCTTTTCGTCGAACATAACTACTGCAATTAGGTCTATGCCATCTTTTCTTGCGTAGGTTGCAAGGGTGTGCTTAGCCTCGTTGGTAAAGCCTGTTTTTCCTCCCACTACATATTCATTGAAAAAAGGGCTATTTGGAAAAATCATTTTGTTGGAATTGTAAAATTGCCTTGGCATGGGTTGTTTTTCCGTAGGCGGTATCTCGTAATATGTAGTGCTTATTGCCTGCAGAAATTCCGGGAACTTAATTGCTTCTTTCATTATTAAGGCCATATCGTAGGCAGTGGAGTAATGATTGTTTTCATGGAAGCCGTGGGCGTTAGTAAAGTTGGTGTTATTTGCACCAAGAGCTTTTGCTCTCTCTGTCATGGCCTTGGCAAAGCTGTTCATGTCGCCTGATACATATTCGGCAATGCCGTTTGCAACATCGTTTGCCGAGGGAAGCATCAAGCCGTATAGTGCATCTTTTACAGTAATACTATCCCCCTCGTTCATAGCTATATGGCTGCTGCCTACAGGGACAGAAAAAACAGCCTTATTTGAAAAAGAAATACGGTCAGTTAGGTTTTCGCCGCTTTTTTCCAATAGCAGCAGAGCAGTCATAATTTTTGTTACACTTGCAGGAAAGCATCGTTGGTTCATACTTTTGTCGTAAACGACAATGCCTGTTCTTGCGTCTATCAAAACAGCAGAGGGTGCGTCCACTGTTACCTCAGACCCAAAGACAGAGCTGCAAAAAAAAGAAAGTATTAATATACATACAAAACAACGCATAAATAGTAAAAGCATGTTATTTATAACATATTCATTTTTGTAAGTTGTGTCACTGTCACGGTATGCAGTTTTTCTATGTGTGACAGGTGCGATGGATTTATTTAAAAGCCTTAATTTAAGCATGTTATGATACCCTTTCTGAAAACAGTTTATGTCACAGTTTAATATGTGCAAATAATATGCAGTCCATAAGCACTTCCCATATTTATCAAAAATAGTAAACTATTTTAAATTTATAGTCAATATTAAATTGAATTAATCAAAAATTATTGTAAAGCTCCATTCTGTGTGCTAAAATAATAAATAGTAGAAGGAGGAATGTGACCTTATGGACGCTGCATATGTAAATGCATTTATTCAAGGTGCACAAAACATTTTAAATACTATTTGTGCCGAAAGTCCACGTCTTGGTAAGCTCTTCATGAAAAAATATCCCTATATCAGTGAAATTGTGTCGATTTCCTTTGACATATTCAAAGATATTACTGGAAATGTTGTTTTTACAATGAAACCCGAGGTAGCCTGCTTTATCGCTTCAAAAATGATGTACGGTATGCCTGTAAGCGCACTTGACGATATGTCCATTTCAGCTATTTGTGAGCTAGGAAATATGATTTCAGGCAACGTTGCCACAATTTTTTCTAAGCAGGGTACAATGGTTGACATTTCCACTCCAAGCTTTAGAATGAACGCAGCATCAGGAGATTTTCCTTTTATAAAGGAAAACAGCCAGATTGTTTGCGTGCCACTGGTTTTTTCTACCGGTGATGTTTTTGAAATAAATATATTTAAGAGTTGATATGATGAATATTGTTTTACTAGAACCGGAAATCCCAATGAATACAGGTAACATAGGAAGAACCTGTGCCGCCACAGCCTCAAGACTCCATCTTATAAGACCATTGGGCTTTTATACTGACGAAAAATCTATACGACGTTCCGGCTTAGATTACTGGGCATCTCTTGATGTATCGTACTACGACTGCTTTGACGACTTTTTAATAAAAAACGGCAATCCTACACTGTTTTGTGCCACAACCAAGGCCAAAAGGGTTTATTCCGAGTTTGCTTATCCACATGGAGCATACATAATGTTCGGCAAGGAAAGTGCTGGTATTCCCGAGGAGATTCTCCTCAATTATAAAGACACCTGCATAAGAATCCCCATGCTTGAAAACAGTCGCTCCCTAAATCTTGCTAATTCGGCGGCTATTGTTTTATATGAAGCGCTTAGGCAGCAAAACTTTCCCGGGCTGGGACTGGAAGGTCAGCTTCATAGGTTTAAGTGGGATTTATAATTATTAACGGAGTGAGTACAAATGAAAAGAAACAACTTAAATTTTTTTGCAACAATTATATTGACGTTTTCTTTGTGTGGCTGCTCTGCGATTAAGAATGGGGAGGTTAAAGAGGCTTTTGCGGAAACTACTCCTCAGCCATCGGCAGTTGTTCAGGCACCTGTTGTTACGCCTACCCCTACTCCTATGGCTACCCCAAGCCCAACTCCCAAGCCTACAGTTACACCAACCCCAGAGCCTACGCCCACACCATCTGCCGAAAGCTCCCAGGCTTCTGTTGTGCCAACCATGGTTAACATGCCGGAGAAGGTTGTTTCGCCCTTTCCGGAGTCATACGGGAAAGCAGTTAACGCCGACGGAACACTTTCCAACAAAAGAATGGGTTGGTATTTTAACAGAAACAGCAAGCATCAGCCACCTACTGCCCAAAGAGATTTCGATATTAAGCTATTTGACGGCTACTATCTGGGAGATATAGACGAGAAGGTAATATATCTAACCTTTGACCAAGGCTATGAAAATGGATATACAGCTAAAATTTTGGACACTCTAAAGGAGAAGGAAGTACCTGCTGCCTTTTTCCTTGTAAGAACCTATTTGCGTGATAATATCCCACTTGTACAGAGAATGATTGATGAAGGTCATGTCGTGGGCAACCATAGCGCAAGGCACTATAACATGCCGGAGCTGTCTGACGAAAAGGTAATCAGTGAGATAGTTGACATGGAGGCGTATTACCGTGAGGTCACAGGGCAGGAAATGGATAAATTTTTCCGACCGCCATCTGGGGAATATAGCGCAAGGGTTCTGAAAATCGCACAGGACTTGGGCTACAAAACAATTTTTTGGAGCTTTGCTTATAAGGACTGGCTCGTAGACGAGCAGCCCGGAAAGGCTTATACATATAAAATGGCAATGGATAACCTTCATAACGGTGCCATTATGCTTCTGCATTCCGTGTCAAGCTCAAATACGGAGGCGTTGGGTGACATAATTGATTCCTACAGGGAACAAGGCTTTACGTTTAAATCATTAGACGAGCTTATTAATAATTAATTTTAAGGAGGATTTGCTTTATGGCAAAAAGGTTTGAGGATTCCGCTTGGAAGAATAACATGAAAATTAAGCTAGATTTTAATAATATGCTTACGGATTTTGTTGGGAAGGACGGTATTTCTGCTTATGACCTTACTTCTGTAGCGGATAAGGTGACTGCGGCAAAAACCGCTATGGTTGAAAAACGTGCCGCCGGGAAAATGGACTGGAGAGACTTACCCTATAATCAAGCTCAGGTTGTAAGCGAAATCAATGACTACGCCCAGGAGATGAAGGATAAATATGATGCTTTTGTGGTGCTTGGCATTGGCGGCTCTGCTTTGGGGCCAATGGCTGTGCAGCAGGCTATTAACCATCCTTTTTACAACGAGCTTCCCCGTGACAAAAGAGGTGGATACCCACGTCTTTACATTGCGGATAACGTAGACCCGGAAAAGCTGGTATACCTGTTTGATGTTATTGACATAACCAAAAGTTTATTTAATGTAATCACAAAATCTGGAGCAACCTCCGAA
>CAYWBF010000090.1:4839-8618 GCA_964456085.1 uncultured Eubacteriales bacterium | reverse complement strand
AATACTATAGATACGAATGTTGATGTTGTAACAATGAAATACCATACTCATTTTGATTCGGTGGGCCTGCCCATTCTTACATCAACTCGGGAAAGGCTCTTTAAGAGGGCAAATAACTATCGGTGGCAGGATCCGGTTCATGAATATATATTGATGAGCGGAAACATCCTGCATTCCGATATAACAATATGCCATAAAAAAGAGGGCGGTAGCGGCAGCAGAAACATTACTATCTACGAACGTCTTTTAGAACGTGGCCAATCTCTATCACCTCGCTCGACGTACTATTATGCGAGAGAGCTTATGGATAATGCAAGGTATTCCGAAGCGCTTCAATACTTTGAAAAATTTTTGAACGATGGCTTGGGCTGGTTTGAAGATAACATAGCGGCATGTCTTAATTTGAGCCGGTGCTACGAAAGTTTAAACATGTTAGACCGTGTTTTACCGATTTTACTTAAGAGCTTTGAGTATGATACTCCAAGAGCGGAAATATGCTGTCAGATTGGTTATTTTTATAAAAAGCAACACGATTACCGGAGAGCAATTTATTGGTTTAAGCTAGCTCTGACTCTGTCAAAGAACTCAATCGGATTTATATTAAACGATTATTGGGACTATATCCCAAGTATTGAATTATGCTCGTGTTATTCGCTTATAGGTGACATAGAAGCAGCTTATAACTACCATAAGCTATCCTCGTTTTATAAACCTGGTAATGACAGTGTTATTTATAACGCCACTTACTTTGAGAAATTAGGATATATTAACTAAAGAAGATTCTGTAAAAAATGTGCCTTCCGTTGCGGTCGGAAGACACACTTTTTGTTTTTCAAGATTATATTTCAATTTTTATACAGCTCCATAATTAACCCCTTTATAGTATTTAAACGCTCTTGAATTTCGGAAATGTTTGCTGTAATTTGTTCAATATTAGCATTATTTGATTGTGATCGCCGCCTAAATGAAAACGCTTTATCTGTTACTGTTTCAATTGAAAGTGCTGAGCAATTTTTATATTGCTTAATCCAATTACAAAGGGTATGCGAGTGAACACCTAAATTTTTGGCAACCTGCGCTGCAGACAAGTTGCTTTGTAAAAACATAGCAACAGCCTTTTCTTTAAACTCTTCGCTATATCGCAAGTGCTTAGCCAATTTATATCATCTCCTCAAACTTTACATAACTACCAGTAACGAGTTTTGCAGGATTAAAATAAAATAATTCCAAATAAAATGTAAAATTGTTTTTTACACTTTTACATTCGCATAATAAACAGGCTACTCTTTTGTATTTGAATCGTTTAAAACCCGCTCGCAGTCGCCAAAGCCTTTAGTGGTATAATCCGCCGCTCCCAAGTATACAGACATAAGTGTTGGTACAAGATCTGTTGGATTTAAAAGAGAATGGTATATTAAGTTCCACATTGAATCCCATGTAATTAAGTCATGAATCTCTTCGTTAAAACCGGTTGCAACGTTACTATAAAAACCCAAAAGGTGGGTTCTTAAATCGTAGCACCAGTTTGTTTTCAAAATACCACCTCCGTGTATATTATTTGATGGTTTAAGAGCTACAATTTATTATATGACTTGTGTGTAATTACTGTACCAAGTGTGAAAGAAGTAACGAAGCCCTTAGGAGGAAATTGGATTATAAAAAGTGCCTTTGACCCTACTTCATAAGGGTCTTTTTTTATTTATTTAAAACTTTAAGCTGTATTTTAAAGAATTATCCAGAATATTAATTCTTCTCCAAATAATACTATTGACAACAAAGTGTTTTAAGTATATAGTGTGCATATAAAAAATACACACCAAAAAAGATTGGAAGTACCCAAAATGAAAATCTTAATATCCAACGCCTCCGACAAACCCCTCTACCAACAAATCAAAGAACAAATAATAGACTCAATTCTAAAAGGAGAAACCAACGAAGGCGACCCGATGCCGTCTATTAGAAATTTTGCGGCGGACATAAAGGTAAGCGTCTTAACAATCCGCAGGGTTTATGAGGAGCTTGAGCAGGAGGGTTATATAACCAGCCAAATAGGTATAGGCACATTTGTTTCTGCTGGAAATATGGAGCTGCTTAGAGAATCCAAGCGGCATTTGGTAGAAAAGAAAATGCAGGAGCTTATAGAAACAGCCAAAACCTTAAGCATCACCAAAGCAGAGCTTAACGCTATGATGGATATTTTATACGAGGAGGACTAGACATGCACAATATATTAGAAATAACTGGCCTAACAAAAACATACAACAATTTCGCTCTGTCAGATGTAACCTTTTCGCTGCCCGAAGGGTGTATAACAGGCTTTATTGGCGTTAACGGAGCCGGAAAAACTACAACCATACGCACAATCCTCGGTTTAGCCCAGAAGGAAGGGGGGACAATAAAGCTATTCGGGAAAGAAATGAGGAAAAATGAAAATGAGCTAAAAAACCGCATAGGGATAGTGTTAGACGAAGGCTGTTTTTATGAGGAGCTTACCATGGGCGAAATGAAAAGCATAATATCCCCAGCCTATTCACAGTGGAGCAACAAAGCATTTAACAGCTACATGGAGCAGTTTGCCCTAAACCCCGGCCAAAAAATCTCAACACTGTCAAAGGGTATGCGAATGAAATTCTCTTTAGCACTCGCTCTTTCCCACAGCGCCGAGCTGCTTATTATGGACGAACCCACGTCCGGCTTAGACCCCCTTATCCGCAGTCAGCTGTTGGACACTATGAACGACTATATGAAACAAGGGGGCAAGGGCGTGTTTTTTTCGACCCACATCACCTCCGACTTGGAGAAGGTTGCAGATATGCTTATTCTTATTAATAAGGGCAAAATTGTTTTTGAGCAGGAAAAGGATATTCTGCTAGAAAGCCACCGACTGGTTAAGGGTGACTCAAAAGACATTAATGAAAATAATAAATCCTTGTTTATTAATATACGAACTACAGACTTTGGTTTCTCCGGCATAACCAACAGACTGCCTGAGGTTAAAAACAGCATAAAGGATATATTAATAGAAAAGCCAACTATTGAAGATATAATGCTTGCATATATAGATGGAGGACAACTATGATGACATTTAATTTAGTAAAAAAGGATATTCTTATTATTAAGAATTATGTGCTTATAATGATGATGGCGGTGGTGGGAATACCATTGTTTGTAGCATGGCGTGTCCCTATTTTCTTAGGCTTCGCCACCTTGTTTCTTGCTGTACTGTACACACAAATAATTTTAGGTCAAGCCATTTCCGTCGAGGAAGCAAAATACCCAAGGGCGGCAGCCTTACTATGTGCTGTCTCCTACTCCCGAAGCGCCTATGTTAAAGCAAAATACGCCTTCTTTCTAATGATTTTCGCCTACTGCCTAGCGTCCTACGCTATATTAGCGGCACTTATACCTCAAATCTCCACCATAAGCCTAACCTCAATTTTAAGCGTTTTACTCATAAACTCTTTAATCTTTGGGATAAACATGCCGCTTCAGTTTAAATTCGGCGTAGAAAAAACTAAATTTGCCTTTTCCTTATTAATCTTTGTAGCATCCTTTGGAATGCCTTTGTTCTATACCTATTTTAATCCGGTTT
This sequence comes from uncultured Eubacteriales bacterium, assembly GCA_964456085.1. Lineage (GTDB taxonomy): Bacteria > Bacillota > Clostridia > Lachnospirales > CAYWBF01 > CAYWBF01. The sequence continues at coordinate 5,026 of CAYWBF010000090.1, read as the reverse complement.
TAAGCTACTTACCCACACTAGTCGTCATACCAGAGCCAGTTAAGCATTTACTATTAACAGGAGCAAGCGTTGCTGTACTAGCCATATCCCTTGCCGTATCAATAAGGATATATTCAAAGAAGGAACTATAGCCTATTGAAAAATTCCATACCAATAAACAAAAAAATAAGAGCCAACCAGCCATCGT
>CAYWBF010000090.1:0-4829 GCA_964456085.1 uncultured Eubacteriales bacterium | reverse complement strand
GCTGGATTAGCTCTTATTTTTTTGCTTATTTTTATCTACCTATTAATTCCGAATAAACAGCAAGTGTATCCTCTCGGTTATTCGTTCCAAACATATAAATATTGGCATCTGTCTTAATCACAATAAATGGTCCCCTATTAGGATTTAGCAATACCCTGCAAACCCCAACAGAGGAAACCTGAAACTTACCCTTAGCCAAATTAGTAAATCCCGAGCCAAAAATCCTAGTAGCTCTAGGCATTGTATCTAAAAGCTCCACAGACTGAATACTAGCAATATCCACCTCATAAGCCTTAGAGGTATGGTAGCCAATAACCTTATCAGCAGTCACCTCAAGCCGTACAGGGGTAAACTCCTCCGCTCCCATCCATATGCCCAAAAAAGGCAACCCGACGATACATACAACAGTTAACCCCATCAAAATCTTCCCAGCGGTTTTTGCAAGGTTTACTGTTGTGCTCATGCCTATACGACTGTTAACAATTAGGTGATTGTCATGTGGGTTATAATAAAACGTCCCAAAAATCCAATGGTCATCATCATCTTTATAAATTCTTTTGCCGCTTTCCTTAGTCAAGTCTTGCTGTGCCTTACGAGTGGAGAATTCTGCATTCATGGCAACAATAAGTATGGCAACGGTGTAAATCATAGTAATCACAATGAACAAAACAGTGTTGTTTAGTAGCAGCAAGCAGCACATGGAGAAAGCAGACGTGAGCCAAGCGGCAAAAATCCAAAACTTACTCCAGTTATAGGTGCGTAGGTTAGTAAGCGCTAAGCTAAGTGAAGTGTTTTCGTCAATAATCTCCGCTCTTTGTCTGTAGATAATACGGTAGCATACATAGAATATGAGCACCATCAAAACATTTGTGGTTAATAAAATAAATAATAAGGCAGACTCAGGCTTATCAGCATTAAAAATGCCGGTGTAGACTAAGGGCGCAATACATAAAATTGCCGGGGGAATAAACCATCCTTGACCTAAAAGCTTTTTAGGCTGCATTACAACAGCTACGTCAACCACAGACAGTCCGGCTAAAGGGCTGCTCCAACACCTATGAGCTTTAAGCGCCTTGATTTTTTTGTGATACAGTATATAGGGCAGGTACATGACGCACAAAGCTATGGGCAGCCAAGTCAAATAATATGCCATGGATAAGGACTCATATTGTATAAATGTAGCAGGCACAATTAAAAGGGTAAGTATTATTGCAGTCATGTTAAGCAGCCGTTTATATCCACTTGTTAAATCCAGAACCTCATTGTCCTGGCGAGCCTCATAGGGCAGAGTTACTCCCAGAACAATATTTTTCTTCGGCGCAGCTTCATTTTTTAGTGTGACGTACATAATTGGCAAAACCAAGTAAAAGGAAATAAACATGCTAATGTTAAAAACTAGGTTCATAACTGTTCCCCCATTTTATTGTAGATATTATTGCAGAGGCTTAAAATATCTTCCTTAGACACGCCGCATAGCTTTGCCTCGGAAATAATTAGGCTAAGCTCCCGTTGAAGCTTTTGGGATAAAGCGCCGGCGGCAGGGATTTGACTGCTTACAACGGCGCCGCTGCGCCTGTCGGCAGATATGTAGCCCTCTTGCTTAAGCTGCTGGTACGCCTTATTCACTGTCATCATATTAATCCCGACCTCATCAGCCAGATTACGAATGGTGGGCAATTTTTGCCCCGGAGCAAGAACACCCTTAGCAATACCCAAAACTATTTGATTGCGTATTTGCAGGTAAATAGGAATCTCGCTTGAAAAATCTAATTCCAATAACATTTTTACACCTCGTTTGCATTACTTATTATAATGCAAAAAATGCATACCGTCAAATAAAAATTTTCTATTGACAATATAATACTATATGACGTATAATATTATAAATTAATAAAATTGCTAGTGGATATGGTCTTGAGGGAGCTACACTCACCCAAACCCCCTAGTGGAAAGGAGCAATCTAATGAAATTTACAGTTTCCGCAGCTTTACTTGATGCCTGTGCCCTTGGTGCCATCTCCCAAAGGCCAACTTACGGATATGACCTCACCCAGCAAATTCAAGCCTTGCTGGACGTTTCCGAATCCACTCTATATCCAGTCCTACGGCGTCTGTTAAAAAGCGAGATGCTTACCAGCTATGACGAGCCTTTTGACGGGCGAAACAGGCGTTACTACACAGTGACGGAAAAGGGCAGAGAGGAGCTGGCTGCATATCACAAAGAATGGCTCACCTATAAGAAAAATATTGAAAAATTATTGCTAGGAGGTAATAGTAATGAATAAGGCGGAGTATTTGGCAGAGCTTAGACATCATTTGAAAAGACTGCCTAAAAGTGAAATCGAAAGCGCCATTAAGTTTTACGAGGAATATTTTAACGATGCAGGTGTCCAAAACGAGCAGAGGGTCGTTGCGGAGCTTGGCACGCCCTCAAAGCTTGCGGCAAAAATTATTGGGGAGTACGCTGTGTCTGATACTGCCGCAAAAAAAACAGGGAGTACCATTTGGCTTGTGATACTGTCGGTTTTTGCGGCGCCTATTGCTCTGCCTATTGCTATTGCCGTAGGAGCGGTGCTTTTTGCGCTTGCGATTACTATTGGGGCGCTTTGCTTTAGCTTTGTTGCTGTTGGCTTTGCCCTTGGGGTAAGCGGACTGGCTTTAATATATGTAGGCTTTTCCATGATCTTTGAGCATTTGGGTACGGCGATATTTTATGTTGGTACTGGGTTGTTTTGCTTGCCGCTGGGTATATTTATTTCCATTGCTATACTCAAAGTGACAAAGGGTGTTTTTGGCGGCTTGCAAAGATTGATTGGAAAATTTTTGGTTAGGAGGGGTTCCAGATGAAGCAGGTTTATGCACTACTTTGTTGTGTAGCGTTTATTGGATTGGTATTTATGGGTGTTGGCACGGCTATGGGCGGCGCTCGCAGCGTTGACCTTTATAATAGCAGGTTCAGCTTAGTTAACCTTGATGCAGACACAGTATCAGAAGAAACTGACCCAATAAAGGATATAAAAATATCCGTTGGCTCTGCTAAGGTTGAATTTGTGGACAGCGATTATTACGGCTATGAGATAGAAAGCAATACCCTAAGCCAGTTTAAATATAATTTTAGTAACGGCAGACTAACCATAGAGCAAAGAGTCTCCTTAGGCATAATTAACATTGGTATAAACAAAATGAATACGGTAAAGGTTTGCATACCAAGAGACGTTGAGCTTGACAGTGTAGATGTTAAGGCTGCCAGCGGCAGCTTCGTATCCACAGGCTTTACTGCTAAGGAACTAGAAATCGGCATGTCAAGCGGCAGAACTGCTTTAAGCAACGTCAAAGCAGACAAACTATCCATAAAAGGTTCAAGTGGGTCAATCACCCTTTCGGACAGCTCCTTTGAAAATGCTGATGTTAGACTGACCTCCGGCTCTCTAAACCTAAACGACATTACTACAAACGGGCTGGATATTAATATGACAAGCGGAAGTGCAAATATTTCCGGCACCCTAACAGGGGAAAATAACGTAACCTCTACCTCCGGTAGTATTAGAATGCAAATAAATGGCAAGACAGAAGACTACTCCAGAAACATTTCCGCTACCAGCGGCAGCATTCACATTAACGGAATAAAAATTAAAAATGAAATATTCTCCGGAAACAAAGACAATGAGCTGAATATTAGAGCTACCAGCGGAAGTGTTAGGGTAGATTTTAGCGAAAAATAAAGCAAGACAAAAAGATAAAAAAATAAGCTTACATTTAGCTTTCCTGCTCCACTATACCGTGGAGGAGCTGGAAAACGGTGTAAGCTTATTTTTTTGCATTAAATGGCTTGTCTGCTGTTACTCTAAAATATTTTTTGGGTCAACCGGATTTCCGTCCTGCTCCACGGTAAAGTCTAGGTGGTTGCCTAAAAGTACACTGTAGATGGTTGGGTTGCCTACGCCGCCTATAGCTTGGTTGGCAGTAACTACCTCGCCCTCCTCAACCAATATACCGTCTTGAAGCTGAGAATATTTTGTTGTCCAGCCGTTGCCGTGGTCGATTTCTACAGAATTGCCCTCTTCTCTTGAGCTTGTTACCTTTCTTACAATGCCGTCGGCTGCTGCTTTAACCTGTGTTCCAACCTGAGCGGCTATGGAAATGGATTCGTTTGTTCTGTATTGGTCTAGGGTTTTGTCGTAGATTGCGTGCTCTGCGCTATAGTCCATTACGATTTCGCCTAAAACAGGCCAGCTCATTTTATCGTCTTCACTGAAAACGGAGAAAATATTTTCTGCATACTTTGAGTCGTCGTTATTGTCGTTATCGTCTACTAATTCGTCAACAAATGGCTCATTTTCTACTGACTTTGATGATGTAGAGGGTGAAGCCTTTGGTGCTGCTGGAGTTTGTTGACTTGGGGTTTGTGTAGCTGGGGTTTGTGACTGCATTGGAGCCTGAGATGATACAGGTGGTTTTACTGTATCAGGAGTTGTGGCTGGCTTTGCTGTTGGCGTAGCCGCAGGCGCAGTGGTTACCCTTGGGGGCACTGTTGTGGTTGCCCTTTCTTCCTTCTTTAAGTAGCTCTCTGTATCACTTTTTACAGTTGCCTCCAGCTCTGACAGCGCAACCTTAGCAGCTTGATTGCTCTTGTCTACAGCCTTGCCCATTGACGTAAGGTTGAAATATGACAACACAGCTGCAATTATCATAAGCACACCTAGGCATGAGTAAAGTGCCACGAAAAAGCCTTTCTTTCTAAAAATGCTTTCGTCTTTAGGACTTTTATCCTTCATTTCTTAAACACCTCCAATCGTATTATTACCGATGGAAATATTTATTATTCATAAT
>CAYWBF010000089.1:0-8625 GCA_964456085.1 uncultured Eubacteriales bacterium | reverse complement strand
TTAAGTAGTAAATTTAGCCCCGTATTTGATTGGTATAATGTTGGAAAAGGATTATACCGAACCCGCAAACCCTTGATTTTACAGGTTTTTTGGACTTAGCGTTATTATACCATACGGGGAAGCAACGGCAATCCAGTGGAGCGATATTGATTTTGAATCAGTCATCCTAAAGGTGTAAAATAATATCTACTATAAGAACCTTGAGAACTACCGTTTTGTGGAAACCAAAACCAAAGCAAGTGAACGCCATATCGTATAGATTCCGACACCCTCAATCTTCTGCGAGAATGGCAACAGGTTCAGCAGGCGGTCGTGAAAACGGGATTTGTGATGAGCTATAACGGACATCCCACACAGAAGCACACCTTGTCACATGCTATAACGAGATATTCCGGCTTGGCAGGAGTACATCGGATACGGATTCATGCCCTGAGACATTCTCATGCCTCCTTGCTCATCAGCATGGGAGAGAATCCTCTGATCATAAAGGAGCGTTTAGGGCACGAGGACATTGAGACCACCCTCGGGACGTATGGACACCTTTATCCCAACAGTAATTTTGATGTCGCTCACAAATTAAAAGGCGTTCTCCAATACCAAACATCGGCGGAGAACAAAGCCGACCTACCAAAGAACCAGTTAACGGTTTCATATTGAATCAGGAGACAAAAAGAAAAATGCAATGGAAATGCAATTTGCCAAAGAGAAAGAGCCAAAAAGCGCATGAATAAAGGCTTTTTGGCTCTCCGTAAACTATTCCCATTCAATTGTAGCCGGAGGCTTACTAGTAATATCATAAACCACCCGATTAACTTCTTTAATCTCATCAGTAATCCTACTTGAAGCTTTCTCTAACACCTCATAAGGTATTCTAGCTATAGTTGCAGTCATTGCGTCCTTAGTATGAATCGCTCTTAAAGCAATGGTACTGCCATAAGTTCTTGCATTATTTGCAACGCCCACAGAATGCTGGTCTGTAAGGATGGCAAAGTATTGCCATATTTCCTTATCTAGGCCGGCTTTTTTTATTTCATCTCTGTAGATGTAGTCAGCTTTTCTTAATAGATCAAGTCTTTCCTTTGTAAGCTCGCCGATTACACGCACGGCAAGACCGGGGCCTGGGAAGGGCTGGCGGTAGATTAGTTCCTGAGGAATCCCTAATACCAATCCCACCTGACGTACTTCGTCCTTGTACAGTTCCTTTAAAGGCTCGATTAACCCCTCAAAATCCATATGCTCTGGCAAACCACCAACATTGTGGTGACTTTTAACTACGGCATTCTTGTCTGTACCACTTTCAACAATGTCAGGATAAATAGTACCTTGAGCCAAAAACTCAACCTTGCCAAGCTTTTTGGCTTCCTCCTCAAAGACTCTAATGAATTCCTCCCCTATTATCTTTCTTTTTCTTTCGGGGTCGGTAACGCCTTTAACTTTGTCCAAAAATCTGGCCTCTGCGTCAATAGAGGTTAGGTTGAAGCCTAGAGCAGTCATGCTGTCGGCAACCTCCTTTGCCTCGTTAAGACGCATAAAGCCATGGTCAACAAAAATACAATACAAATTTTCACCGATGGCCTTATGTACCAAGTAGGCCGAAACAAGGGAATCAACTCCGCCGGAAAGGGCACACAAAACCTTTTTGTCGCCTATCTGCGCTTTAAGCTCTTTTATCATATTTTCTGCAAAAGCAGCAAAATCTCTCATCTAACGCTTCCTCCTGATAATTTTTACCCTCTGTCAATACTGTAATTAGGAGCTTCCTTAGTTATTTGAATGTCATGTGGGTGGCTTTCCTTTAACCCGGCGCTGGTTATTTTCATAAATCTGGCGTTGGTTCTAAGCTCATTAATGCTTTTTGTGCCCAAGTATCCCATGCCAGAGCGCAAGCCGCCCAAAAGCTGATATATAGTGTCCGCAACCATGCCCTTATAAGCAATACGTCCTTCCACGCCTTCCGGTACAAGCTTAGTCGTATCGGCTTGGAAATACCTGTCGCTGCTACCGGCGTTCATTGCCGAAAGAGAGCCCATTCCACGGTAAACCTTGTACTTACGTCCTTGGAACAGTTCTGTGGAGGAAGGGCTTTCCTCACAGCCTGCAAGCATACTTCCCATCATACAAACACTTGCCCCAGCGGCAATAGCCTTTGTAATATCCCCGGAATACTTTATTCCACCGTCGGCAATTATTGGAATATCATACTTGTTAGCTGCTTTAGCACAGTCCATTATTGCAGTAACCTGCGGAACCCCTACTCCGGCGATTACTCTGGTGGTACAAATAGAACCGGGGCCAATGCCTACCTTAATACAGTCTGCCCCAGCGGCAATAAGCTCCTCTGTAGCCTCTGCCGTAGCCACGTTCCCGGCAATAACCTGAAGCTTTGGATAACGCTCCTTAATTTCACGAACAAGCCTAATAACCTTTTCTGAATGTCCATGGGCTGTATCCACCGCAACCACGTCAACTCTGCTTTCAACCAATGCATTAATCCTCTCAAACACATCAGCAGTAACGCCAATAGCCGCCCCAACCAAAAGCCGCCCAAAGGTATCCTTGGCAGAATTGGGATATTTTATAGACTTCTCAATATCCTTTATGGTAATTAAGCCCTTAAGGTTAAAATTCTTATCTACAATAGGAAGCTTTTCGATTTTATATTTTGTCAAAATCTGCTTAGCCTGGTCTACGGTAGTGCCCTCTGCAGCTGTAATAAGATTTTCTCTTGTCATTACCTCATATATTTTTTTATTATGATTAGTCTCAAAGCGTAAATCTCTGTTTGTAATAATTCCCACAAGCTTGTCGTTTTCCGTAATAGGTACGCCGGAGATGTGGTATTTTTCCATTAAGGCGTTTGCCTCAAATACATAGTGGTTTGGCGACAATGAAAAAGGATCGGTGATTACACCATGCTCCGAGCGCTTAACCTTGTCTACCTCTGTAGCTTGTGCTTGAATTGACATATTTTTATGTATAATGCCAATTCCTCCGCACCTTGAAACTGCTATTGCCATTTTTGATTCTGTAACCGTATCCATTCCTGCGCTCATTATGGGCGATTTTAAAGGAATGGTTTGTGTAAGCCTTGTAGAAATATCTACCTCGCCGGGAAGCACGTCCGACTTTTGAGGTACAAGCAAAACATCATCAAATGTAAGTCCTTCGGTTATGATATGTTCCAAAATAATCCTCCGTTCAAAAAATACTATCAGAGCAATCCCTAAAAACAGCAGAGAAAGCAAAGCTTAGGAATAGCTTTAAAATTATCTAAAAAATTTTCTAGGCGTAAGAACTGTTCCAATAGCAGCTCTCAGCATTTCATTAGGCTCAAAAATCACCTTAATAAGCTTGCCCTTGTATTGTGTTGAAAAAGCAAACGTGTCTTTTCCAACGACTCCGCTTGAAAAGTCCTTTGTCTCAGCGCAGGCACCAAAGCTTCCGGCTTGGTTTTTGTTGTCCACATGAGCCATAAGCTCAAAATCCTTAACGTTGCCGGAAAAAACCCGTTTTCTTTTGGACTTGTTAAAAATACAGTCAATGTCTAATTCCCCGTTGGTATAGATATACTCGTACTCTATATTTTGCTGGGATAGTAAATAGTATGCCAAAAAAGCTGCCGCAACTATAATGATTAACAAAAAGCCCTGCAAAAAGGGAATAAACATTGAGGCGGCCACAATAACCAGTGCCCCTGCAATTATCAAAGCCCTCATTAGCTTGTCCTTAGAATTAAACTTCTTTTTTACAAGCTGCTCTTTAAATACATCACCCATCTGAATCACCCCATTGACTATTTCAAAAGATATTATCATATTGCTTTTTCAAAAACAAGATATAAATGAAAATATCCTTTTGCTTGTACATTTTTGCGCTTATTCGCAACCTATTGAAATTAAATTGAAATTAGAAATTTCTAATTATCGTTGATATTTAAAGCTACATGTTGTATTATTGATTTGTTCAAATATTCTTGCCATGTGCATGTGCAGGAGGTACAGCTATGAATGAAATCGATGATATTATTTTAAAGGAAGCACAAAGCGGCAGCATTAAGGCCTTTGAAAAAATTGTATATAAATTTGAAAGACTTGTTTATAACATAGCTTTTAAAATGCTAAAAAATCCAGAGGATGCCAGTGACCTCTCCCAAGAGGCTTTGATTAAAATATATAAAAACCTTAATAAATGTCAGGACGCTTCTGTTTTAAAGGCGTGGGTTTGCAGAATTACCACAAACGCCTGTATTGACGAAATACGAAAAAGAAAGGGCAAAACCTACGAAAGCCTTGATTTTGAAATCGAGCATGAGGAAGGCGACTTCACAAAGGAATATAAATCCTCAGAGGAAGGCCCCGAGCAAGTCTTAATAAATAAGGAGCTGCGAATTGACATTGCTAAAGCCATAGACAAGCTTGCGCCGTCCTACAGAGCCTTAATAGTTTTAAGAGATGTTGAAGGGTTAAGCTACCTTGAGCTGGCAGAAATCACAGAAAGTAACCTAGGAACAGTAAAATCCCGCTTATCCAGAGCACGAAATATGCTAAAAAAAATTATCATTGATATGCAAAAAAATGATGTACAATAAAAAATCCTTCCAGCCCTGTGGTGGAAGGATTTTTTATTGGAACAAAATACAGATTCGTTCGTTTGTAATTGTAGTAAATTATTACGATTTAAAATTGCTAGAGGTTTGTGGGAGCTACGCTCCCCACCCCCCCCCCTGGCGTGAAAGGAGGTTTTTTACATGGATTGTAATGAATGTAGCTCCTTGCTGTCTCAATATGTTGACAAGGAGCTGGACGAAAGAAGGGCAAATGAGCTTAAAGCACATTTGGACGGCTGCGAAGGCTGTAGTGCGCTTCATACGGAATTGTTAGAAATGATTGGTTTAGTTAAGTCTATTCCCAGTGAGCCGCTTCCCTTAAACTTTCATGCCGATTTTATGAAGAAGTTGGCACTTGAGGCTCCTCTCAATACCTCCCCGAAAAGAAACAGGTTTAAAAGCAACCTACGCCTTAAGCCCATGAATTTTAAAAGGCTTTCTCTTGTTGCCGCCAGTCTGCTGGCTGTGCTGGTTATATTTTCCGCACTGGGCAGCGGAATCGTCGGTGTATTGCAGTTTGGTAGTACCAAGGCTGAAAGAACACTTATTAGTGAGGACAGTGTGGCTACAGCGGAGCTGCAAATGGAAATCTCTGCCGGGCAAGCCCCTGCAAAAGCCATGGTGGAACCAGGCATAGGCGGTGCACCGACACTTTTTAGTCCAGGGCTTGCCGACACAGCTCAAAAAAAATCTGACAGCGCTCCCGGTATTGGTTACGGTGCAGCTACCGAAGCAGCCGTTTCTGCTAACTCCTCTGACCTATATTTTCAGAAAACCTTTAATATTAGACTGCGTGTTGCAGATTTTGACGAGAGCCTAAAGCTTATTAACAGCTTAAACGGCTTCAACAAGCAGCAGGATATTAGAAACGGGGATTCGTCATATACCTCCTCTGCATATGTTGTGCGTGCGGTGGATGGCGCAGAGTATGAAAATGTAAAAAGTGCGCTAAGAAATTTGGGCATAGTTGAAAACGAAAACGAAAGCGGCTTTAGCCTTACAAACTCCATTGAGGACATAACCGCAAGAATTAAGGCGAAGCAGGAGGAAACCGACAGGCTATTTAAGCTGCTGTCCGAAAGCAACTCGGTGGACGTTATGGTTATGGTAGAGCAAAGGCTTTCCCAAGCCAGCACGGAGCTTGACAGCTACAAGGGACAGCTTAAGCTTTATTATAGCCAGTCATCTTACCCTATTATTGTTATAAATATGACCTCTAAAGCAGATGTGCCACTAAAAATAGACAACGATGGCTTTTTCTTAAGAATATCCAGAGCCTTTATTAAAACTAACACCTCGTTTTTCAAAGCACTCGTTTTACTTGTTGCTACCTATTTCTTTCCTTTTTCTATTTTGTTGATTATCTTAGGTGTGATTATGCTTGTTGTCAGAGTGTTAAAAAGGAGGGATATACATGAAGATGATTAAAACAGGGTTTGTGGCTGGGTTGGCTGTATTGCTGCTGATAAGCGGCTGTTCATCGGCAAAATCTTCATCGGTTGGATATGGTTCCAACTCCAGTTATGCTCCTGCAGCAGCTCCGGCAGCTATGAGTGGAATGCCCATGGCTACAGCCGCTCCGGAGCCTTATATGTATAACGAAAGCAAGGATATGGCATTTCCTGTTGCCCCTCAAAAAACATCAGCTCTTGATGATGGTAGATTCTCTTTCACAGGCGGTGAAGCTTATGTCCCCCCAGCGAAGACTCAAACTGTGAAACGCATTGTAAACTCCAATATAGAGATGAATACTCGTGAATTTGAGCGTGTATATTCGGATATTGAAAAAAGGGTTGCCGAAGTGGGCGGATATGTTGAAAGCTCTAACCGCTTCAACTATATGAACGAAGGCAACAGGGAGTTTACACGAGCTGATATGGTTTTAAAAATCCCTGTAGATGGTTACGAGTCCGTAAAAGCTCTCATTCTAAACCATGCCGCCGAAACAGGCAAGGTAAATTCTAACTCCGAAAGCACCCAAGACGTTACTGCCGAGTATTTTGACACAGAAGGCCGTCTGCGTACAAAAAAGGTTGAGGAAGAACGACTTCTTGAGCTTATAAGCAAGGCCACTAGGGTTGAGGACCTTTTACAGCTTGAGGAAAGGCTTGGCATTATAAGAACGGAGATTGAGGTTCTTGAAAACAGAATAATTTCCATCGACCGCAGTGTAGCTTACTGTACCATTTACCTTGGTATTATGGAGGTTAGCTCTACCGTTACTGTTGCTATAAATGACGATTTTTCGTCTATCGTTAAGAACAGGTTCATTGCTTCTATAAATGGCTCTGTGCGTTTTATGGAGGGAATAATAATATTTTTTGCTTCAGCTTTTGTTCCTTTGGCTTTCTTGGGAATAATATTGGCTTTGGTTATATTTATTTACAGACGGATTAAACAGGCACGAAATTAAAGTCTATAGTTTTTTACCGCTTTTAGGGGCTACTCAAAAATCAAGCATGTTTTGGGAAGCCCCTTTAAAATTTGGAGGGATTGATATATGTTAAGTAAAAGTGTAATCAATGATGTTTTGGAGGCTGCCCTTTCCACCGGAGGAGATTTTGCGGAAATTTTCCTTGAGTCAAATAACAAACGGAACGTGTCCTTGCTTAACGGCGTTGTGGAGAAGGCGCTGTCAGGTATAGATTACGGCTTGGGGCTTAGAATATTTGACGGACACTCCGCCATTTATGCCTTCACCAACAACACGGACAAAGAAGCATTAATCAAAATGGCAAAGGAATCCGCTCTTGCTGTCAAAACCAAAAGGCAAGCACCTGTTACCATCTTGCCCTTTATTAATGAAGAAACAGACAACAGGCACATAATTAAGCTTGACCCAAAGGAAGCCTCCCTAAAAGTGATTACAGATCAGCTTAAGGTGGCAAGCCAATCGTCTTTTTCTTCAAACCAACTAATTACCGAAACCTCAAACTCATATATGGATTATGTGCAGGACGTACTTATTGCAAACTCCCATGGGCTTTACGTTACAGACAGAAGAACAAGGCTAAGGGCGACTATATCCGCCATAGCCTCTTCCCAAAACGAAAAACAAACAGCTCATTACAACCCAGGTGCTCATATGGGCTTTGAGTTTTTTCAAGGGCTGGATATGAAAGCCATCGGCGAGGAATGTGCCGACACAGCAGCAAAAATGCTTCTAGCGGAACATGCCCCCGGTGGGTGTATGGACGTAATTATAGACAACGGCTTCGGCGGCGTAATTTTCCACGAGGCCTGCGGACATAGTCTTGAAGCAACTGCCGTAGCAATAGGCGCATCAGTTTTCTGCGGAAAGCTAAACTCTCAAATCGCCGCAAGCTGTGTCACCGCAATAGACGACGGAACAATGGCAAACGAATGGGGCTCCCAAAATTACGATGACGAAGGAAATAAAACAAGGCGCAACCTATTAATCGAGAACGGAATTTTAAAAGGTTACTTAATTGACAGACTTAACGGCCTAAAAATGGGCATGGAAGCTACAGGCTCATCACGGCGAGAATCCTATAGGTACGCCCCAACCTCCAGAATGACCAACACCTTTATAGCACCCGGAAATGACAAAATTGAGGATATTTTCGCTAAAACTGAATATGGGCTGTACGCTAAGAAAATGGGTGGCGGCTCTGTTTCGCCGGGAACTGGGGAGTTTAACTTTTCTGTCACCGAAGGCTACTTGGTTAAGGACGGAAAAATCGTAAAGCCTGTTAGGGGAGCAACCTTAATCGGTAAAGGGTACGAGGTTTTAATGAACATAGATATGGTATCGGACAATTTCAGAATGGAGCAGGGAATGTGCGGCTCTATTAGCGGAAGCGTTCCCACAAACGTAGGTCAGCCTATGCTTAGAGTAAAGCAAATGACCGTAGGAGGTAGGAAATAATGGAAAAAATCAAGGAAAGAGCCTTTGCCTTTGCTAAAGAGTACGGTTTTACCGACTGGGAAGTTTTTTTTGTTAGGAATAAAAGCTTTTTGGTACGGATATTAAAGGGTGAGATTGCACAATATAAAAA
>CAYWBF010000088.1:0-8654 GCA_964456085.1 uncultured Eubacteriales bacterium | reverse complement strand
CAAAAAATCACCCCCTTCTAACGTACAACACAGTTTCCATAGTGGCATCATGATGGCATCTTAAGTAAAATTTATATTCCGGCACCCACTGGTGAAGCAAAAGAGGAATTTCCCATAAATCTGATACCTTATGATAAACACAAATAGCTAAATCACATTTCCAGTTTTGAATAATATTTCTTGCCCCATATAAAGCGTCTATTTCTGCGCCCTCAATATCCATTTTTATCATAGTAGGCTGGCATTTCAAAACCTTGTCAAGGGAAACTGCCTGCACTATTTGCTTAGCCTGCTCGCTCCCCTCATTGCTAATTCGGCTTGAAGCACCCATGCCCACGTCAAATGTTAGGTATTCATTTTTACTAGAAACAGCGCATGGGTATAAGTAAACCGTATCAAATCCATGCTGGCAGCCGTCTATCAGCTCTGATAGCTTATGAAAGTTCTCATTATCCGGCTCAAACCCAATATACGTCTTACAGCCTTCGACATTCATTAATTCCAGAAAAGTATCCCCCACATAAGCACCGCAATCAATAAAACAAGAATATCCCATACCAAAGGGAACATCTACATTGAAATACTGTGTCATTCCCTCGCTTTTTATAGCACCGTCATAATCCAAGGAGGCATGTGCTTGTCAATTGCTCAGAAATATAGTTCTGCTGTGCTCATCCTCCATTAATTCAAATGCACCTAGTATTTTACTTTTGTTTTTACATATCTCGGCTGAAGCGTTTTGTCCTTGGTTAGAAAAGGGTAAGAAATCCGCAATTAATGAATAAGAGCTAACTACACAGCTATATCCCAATTCTTTCAGATACAAGCTTATTTGGCTTTTTTCTTCTTTAGATAAAAATATTGCAATAATAATAGCTGTATTCCCTTTGTACTCCACTGATAACTCCGGACAGTTAGCCTTAATAACAGGCACCTCAAACAAACGCTGCCCCTCCCTTGCCGACTTATCCAAAAAGAAATCTACCCTTATACCTTTATCTTTAAGCATTCCAAATACTTGTCTACCAAGATTCCCTGCTCCATAGATTCCAGTATATTTATTTTTAGAAAGCGCTTCCTTTAAGAAACTGTGCTTTCTTTCAGAGTTATCTAAAATAGCAGAAATTTTCTCTATGGCTTGTTCCTTTTCCAATATAATACCTCCTTAATTATATAGGACTTACAAAAAAAGAGTTATACAGGCATTTTCAAAATGTGTATAACTCAAAAAATTTTAAGCTGTTGCATATAATATGGTTTCTAACGTTCCAATGCCATGGCATCTTAAATAAAATTTGTATCTTGGAAAAATTTCTTTAACAAGTAACGGAATTTCCCATAAATCAGATAATTTATGGTAAACACAAACAGCTAAATCAGGAAAATAATTTTTTATTAGCTGTCTACAACCATTAAGAGCTTGTATTTCCGCTCCCTCTATATCCATCTTTATCATTGTGGGTGGCTGACCCTTAATTATATCGTCCAGCCTTACAACCTGAATCGTTTGAGCGCCCTTGTCATTGATTAAGCTTGCTCCGTCTAATTCTCCATTAAAGGTTACATAACTGTTTGTGTCCGAAACCCCACATGGATACAAATATACTGAATGTATTTCCGTGGTACAATTTTCAACAGCTCTGCTCAAAAGGCTAAAATTTTTTATAACCGGCTCAAAGGCAATATAGCAGTCAACTTTTTTATGTTGAACAAGACTAATAAAGGTATCTCCTGTATATGCCCCACAATCTACAAATTTACTGAACCCTTTTGAAAATGGAACATCTGGCTTTACATAGCTTACGGTGTCATGGCTGATTATAGCACTATTAAAATCCGAGGAAGCATAGGCGTTAAGAAAGCTTAAAAACACCTCTTGGCTATGCTCATCACTCATCAACTCCATAGCGGCAAGAATTTTTTCACGCTCCTGCCATAGATTAATCCTTGATAAATCAAATATAGTGCTAAAGTGGTAAAAATTCGATTTTGCCATAACCTTATCACTGTATGTAACATGCTCATATCCTAAATCTTTTAACTCTTTAATTATTTGGCTAATGCTATATTTAAATTTATCTAAGGCAATTATCACCCCACAGCTTTTAAGTAGGCTCTTAACTCCTTCATCAAAAGGATTATACACAGGCAGGCCGTATAAATTTTTAATTTTATCAGCAGCAACATCTAAAAAGGCAATTACCTCATAACCCAAATGCTTAAGCAACCTATAGGCAAGCTTACCCGTTATCCCTGCGCTGTAAATAACAATTCTTTGACCTTCCACCAATGTTCTGTCAAAAGGGCTGCCTATGGAATAATCAAAAGGCTTTGCCTCTCCTATTATTTTTATTGCTCTATCCTTGTACCGTAGGTTGTTCATCTGGCTTTACACCTTCTTTATAGCTCTGTACTCTATTTTCAAATTTTTCAATTAAGTACAAAGCCTTATCGTCTAAAACATCTTCCTTATAAGTAGCGTACTTATATAAAATACAAGAGCCGCATGCATGTTTAACGCCTTTTAGCTGGCTTAGCCTAAATTCATCAAAGTCTATGCCATTCCAAATTTCTTTTAGTGATTTAAATGAAGCATTGCCCATTATCCGAGGGTACTTAACAGCACAGCAAGGCACAACATTCCCGTCGGGATTAATCTGCATTAAATAAAAGGGCTGTGAGCAAATATTGGTTCTACAAAATTCGCTGCTGTTTCTGGGTTTGTATTGTATGCTTCCCTCGGAAATTACATTGTAGTCTATTTCCTCCAGCTCGGGTGTTAGGTTTTCAACGGCTATTTCATCACATATTTGGGAAAACCTTTGTAAAAATCGCTCTTTGTCTTTTTCAGACTTAAGCATATAATCAATAATTTTTATATATACCTTCGTTTCTCCTCTGTTTTCATAAAAAAAAGCTAGATTATTATATAGCTCCTCAAAGTTAAGTCTTACCTTACAATTTTTTTCATAATCCTCATTGGACAAACCCTCTAAAGACACCCGAAGCTTTGTCAAGCCAGCCTTTATTAAAGCCTTTGACAACTCCCGTGTAAGCAAAGAGCCGTTTGTAACAATATCTATGCTTTGAGCCACATTTGCTTCCTTGGCGTATTGAATCATTTTTGCTAAATCCTTATGCAGTAACGGCTCTCCAATACCTGCGAATCTAAGCATTTTGATTTTTTTGCTAAATGACTTAAGGTCGTCAATGCATTTTTTGTACAGGTCATAGTCCATAAAACTTTTGCTGGATATGAAGCTGTTCATAGACCTGTCAATGGAATATACACAATATGTACATTTAAAATTACAGGCATAGACAGGGAAAATTTGAATAAGCAAGGGCGTATATAGCGGCACTTGATTAGCCAGTGGGATTCTTGCTCCCCCGGGGGTAGATAGGCTTGTAAGATCATTCATTGTATTGTAACCTTTCAAGTATTTTTGAAGCGGCTTCGTCAAGCTGATCTTGTGGGTGGGAAACATCATCGGGAGCACAGCAGCTTCTACAGCCGTATAAATTATTCCTTTGGCCTTTAAGCTGAAGTGTTTGAAATTCTGCAAGGACGCTACCTCTCCACATGTCAACTAAGCTACCGCTGTTAACATTACCTAAAATAACAGGCTTATAAATGGCATCACAAGGCTTTACATCACCGTTAGGTAAAACCCCCAGCATATAAAAGCATAAAGGGCATACGCTTCGTGGCAAGTGTGCCCTGCCGTATCTATCTGCGGTTGTGGAAATATTTTTAGTTTTCTCCACACCAGAGTAGACTGGGCGGCATTGCTCAATATACATTCGGTCTGAAATATCTCTAAACGTATTATAAAATTTCTCATCTTCACCAAGCGCTAAAGCAATATCCATCATTTTGACATAAACCTTGCAGTTGCCCCGTTCTCTATAAAAATATGTAATATTATCAACAAGCTCATTAAAATCAAGCCTGTAGCCGCAAACCTCAAAATATTTTTTCGAGGTCATACCCTGCAAGGAAATTCTAATACAATCTAAGCCAGCAGAAATAATTTCCTTTGAAAGCGTCTCGCTCAAAATAGAGGCGTTGGTTATAAATTCAATCCGCTCTGATACATTACTGTCTTTTGCGTAGCCAATCATATTTACAAGCTCCTTATTCAAAAGCGGCTCGCCGTGACCTGTTAAGGATATTACCTTTACCTTTTGAGGAAATTGCTTTAGCTGGTCTATTATGGCTTTAAAGGTTTCCAATGTCATCGTCTCATGATTAAAGTCATATTCCTGCTTCATCTGGTCTACACCCAGTGAATGAGCACAGTAGTTACATTTAAAGTTGCAAAAATTTGTAACAAAGGCATATATGGAAAAAGGAGTTGCAATAGGTATTACACTACTTAAAGCTACTCTGTTCAAATCGCTTATTGGCTTAATCTCCGAGGGCATAGCCTATCTCCTTAAATCAGCTATTGTTCCAAAATTAGTGGCACACATTTTCAGAATCCCACACAATTCAAGTTTGGTTCTGAAAATGTAATGTGCCACTCATTTCTGAACAATCACTAACTGAAATCTTTTTTAATGCTTCTTCCCTTAACTCATCTAAATCTTCCCCTGGGTCTGCTATGCAAATACAGGATGAGCACTGGTCACATTCCGGTATAGACAGCCTGCCGTCTGTAAGGTTTTGTGTTAACAGCCTATTTCTTGGCGCATCATTCCATATTTCATTTAGGGTCTTATTTTTCACGCTCCCCATTGAAAATGTATTGGGTAATCCCGGGGTTGAACAAGGAAAGGTTTCTCCATCTACGTTCACCTGTAAAAAATAAAACATAATGCCGCATACTTTTCGGGCGGCTACAAGCTCATTGTTCAAATTTCTTGTTAGGTCTACCCGTCCGTTGTGATCGCCCATCTGCTTTTGCATTATAACTAGGTGCTCAATAAAAATATTGTCACACATATTTCCGAAGGTTTTAAAAAAATCCTCTTTGTCCCTTTCGTTCCTTAGTAGAGAGTCAATAATTTTAATAAATACTGTTGAGCTACCCTTATTGTTAAATAAATACTCTATATTCTTAATAAACTCCTCAAAATTAACTCCAATACCGCAGACACTCCTATATGTTTCCCTATCTAATCCCTGCACAGAAATCTGCACTCGGGATACTCCAGACGAAACAAGCAAGTCAACTGTTTCCTTAGAAAGTAGCGTCCCGTTTGTTAAAATATCAATTCTCCCCAGAAAACCTCTATCCCTTAAAAGCCTTATCATCTGCGGTAAGGCTTTATTCATTAAAGGCTCACCAAGTCCCGAAAATGCTATTCGTTTAGGAAGCTGCGGAAGCTGAAAAATTTGCTCCGCAATATTTACAAACATCTCCATTGGCATATCTGTTTCTGTAAATGATGCCTTACGGAAGGCTCCCACCATATCATCTCTCGTAGAGTGCATACAGTAGAAGCACTTAAAGTTGCATTTTCTTGTAGGCTCTATGTACATGCCAAGAGGTGCTGGCAATGGAATAATATCAATAAGCCTTTGTCTATTAGTATCGTAACTAGGCTTTATTTCTGCCTTCATTGCTATCGCCGCCCTTATTTGAAATTTGAAGCCACCAGCTCTCCGGCAAATATTATCCTTTTTACGTTTTTATATTCCTTATGGATTATATCTTGAATTTCATTAGCCACCGATGTAGTTAGTGATATGATAACAAAGTCAATGCCCTGCTCTGAAATAACACTAGGGCTGTATACCTTCTTCCCCAAACAATCCCCTCCCTGTTTAAAGGAAGATGAGTCAATGAAATATACATTCTCATTTTTTAAGGAAGGCGCCTTTGACACAATCACAGGCACTATATTCGTTATTGGCCATAAAGCAATTTTTCCTATGCTCAATAAGCGGCTAATATTTCTCTCAACTGTACCATCAATATAATCAGCCACAAGTATATTAAAGGTTTTACTGCACTTACAGCACACAGAATTAGTAAGAGGTCGAAAAACATCAAGCCCAAAAAAATGATTAGCCTCTCCACATACAGGGCAGTTTCCTAACAAATCAACCTTCCCGAAGCCTTTACTTATAATTTCTACCGAATTTAAAAAATCCGTCCGATTTAAAACCACTGTGTCAATTTTATTGGCAATAACTCTATATTCCTCGTCAGACAGCTTAGAAATATTAATATACGGGCAGCCGTCCCTTATGTATTTTACTCTATCCTTGATTAAGCCTCGCTCACAGGCAACCTTATATAAATATGAACCAGGATATACAACAATCCAATGAAGTGCTATTTGAAACTGTGGGTGACCCTCCCACCAGTTAAGTGTATTTGTAGCTGTTTCAAAGGTTTCCTCTAAATCCCCAAAAATAAAATTGCCCTGTGAGTTAATGCCTACCTCATTCGCCAAGGTTAAGGTATCTTCTATTTGCTCTACCGTTATATTTTTCCTCATGCTTTTTAAGATTCTGTTATCAGCCGATTCCAGGCCAAAGCAAACAGATAAACAGCCGCTATCCTTTAAAAGCTGTAACAGCTCCTTTGTTACAATATCAACTCTTAGAGATACCACAAATCCAATGTTATATTTTTTTATTCGTGAGCAAAATTCGTATACATATTCTTTTTTATAAGCAAACAGCTCATCTGTTATTGCAAGATTTTTTATAGGATACCTTTCCAGCAGAAAGTCAAGCTCTTTAAAAATACTGTCAAGAGTGCGCTGCCTGTATTTACTTCCGCTGGGGTGAAAGCAAAAGGTACAGTTGTAAGGGCACGAACGCCCAAAGCCTATGGTAGCAAAGTGGCTACCGGCAAAAGCGTAAATATCTGTAGGCATTTTAGTCAACACCTGGTCAAACTCAAATCCCTCGTAATCAGGATAAGGCAAACTGTCTAAATCCATAATCTCTTTGCGCTGGCCTGTTACAACCCACTGTCCATGCTCTTTGAAAATCAAGCCGTCTACCTGATTTTTGGCGCTTCCCTTCTCAAGAGCCATCGCAAGCTCACAAATGGTTACCTCTCCCTCCCCAATTATGCCGTACTCTGCTGTTTCCAGCGCTTCCATCGCAGAAATTGGGTCGCTTGTAATAATTCCACCACCTACTATTGTTAAAATTTCAGGGTTGATTTCCTTTACATTATCAATTATTTCTTTTATTTGCCTGTATTGTGCAGTTAATCCTCCTATGGCTACTACATTTATATTATTTTTTTCTATATGCTCCCTTAAAATTTGTGATAGTTCGCCTTCCTTATAATTTAGGTTCAATGTAAAGACGCTTCTTCCGGTAGCTTTCAAGGCGGAAGACACATATGCTATCCCAATAGGAAAGGGGTAATACTGCTCCTTTATTTTTGTTATTTGAGGCATCACTATTAAATATGTCATCATGTCCTCCCTTTACTGACGCTTATTTGCTTTCTCATGAGCCGAGTACAAGTTTGATAATAAGCTTGCTATTGGCTTTGGCCAAAGCATTTGAAATACCTCGTAGTCATCATTTTTGCGTCTGCCGTTACTAATAATCTCTGTAGTAGTAGATTTCTCATGTATCCTGTGCATCATTAACGGCTTGCTTATATAAACAAAAGAGCCTTTTAATCGGCTAAATTCTATCCATGTCAGCCAATCCACGTTTACCTTTTTTGCTGGTAAAAAGGGGTAGCTGATTTTTTCTTTGTTATATGTGAGAGAAGGGTTACAAATAGGACAGCCTAAAGATAAAATAAGCCTTCTGACTGCCTTGAAATTATTTAACCCGGGAATTGTAAATGGAAAATTTAAAATCCGTTTGGCCAGCAGCAAGCTGTTACTCTCAATCACCTTATCGCTCTTTATCTCGTAATAATTGGTAAAGGAAACTATAGGCTCCTTTGCCTTTAATAAGCATTTAAGAGTATATTCTGCAAACTCCGGCATATAAACATCGTCCTGGTGGCATAAAGTCACAAACTTTGTTTTCGCTTCGTTAAAAGCGAAGGTAAAGCTGCCATAACCATCTGTATTTTTTTCGGGGTTAACACGCAGGGTTACTCCGTACTTGTTTGCAATGGAAACTATATGGTCGTTGGGGGTAGAGGTGCATATAAATAATTCCGTTTTAATTGTTTGATTGGCTAATGATTTAACGCAAGCCTCAAGATACGGGTCCTCTCCATGGGCGCAAATCATTAGCGTAAGCATATTTGTCATTAGTAATCATACCTATCTTATAGTTATTCTGCCAATATTCCACAGTCCTTATCAAACCGCTTTCAATATTGTGCTTTGGTACAAAACCACTTTCCTTCAATAAGGTATTATTACCAATTAGTAAAGGATAATCCCCTTCCCTGTTTAAATTTTTATTAAAGCTGATTAGGTTTAATTTATTAAGAAGTCTGCCTATGATTAAAATAATGTCCCTTACTCTAGTTGCCTCACATGAGGAAATATTAACCGCCCCATAAAGACTGCTAAAAAGCAGATGACACAAAGCCAGCGCCACGTCGTAGGAATACATATAATCTCTTATTTGAGTACCCTCGCTACACACCGCCTGCTCATTTTTAAGCAGCTTGTTTATTACATAAGGAACAAGCCTATCCTCCTTTTCATATTCTCCAAACAAATAAAATACACGTCCCCAGGCAAAATCGTACCTTGACCCA
>CAYWBF010000087.1:0-8678 GCA_964456085.1 uncultured Eubacteriales bacterium | reverse complement strand
GATAACCTTTTAAAAAATTGCCAAGTTTAATTCTCTAAAAGGTCGGTGCAGGATATACTGGATACATTTTGCGCCGACTTTTTGCGTTTTTGTGTTGCCAGGATTCTCTGTATATACATTGATTGTAAATAATTAGTAACATAATTTGTTCTCTGTCATAAAATAAATTGTACAAGCATTTGACTCATATCTAAATGCATTTAAAACCGTTGACCAACCGGCTATCCCTGTTGGTGGCGTTATAACCTTAGATACTGTAAATATCACAGGAACAGACCTTACTTATGATGCAGGCACAGGATTGTTCACTATTCTTACATCTGGCGTTTATGTAATTGAATGGAAATTCTCCGTTACTCCAGTTGCTGGAACCACAGCTCTGGAAGTAGACATGAATCTTTTCCCTGGCACTATCTTCGTAGACGGTATAGCTGTATCATCTACAATTGACATGTTAGTAGGTACAGTTACCGTGTATACAGCCACAGCAGGAGATACCTTTGGATTTATCAACGGCTCTGACGGACCTGTAGATATTCTAACTACTGCCGCTCCCGGCCCAATAGGCACCGTATCGGTATTTAGAATTGGCTAGTATGTAGCTCTGCTACAAAAGATATATCTGTTTATCCATTTCAAAAAATTAAGGGGCTGTGTAAAACTGTATCAATTCCAACAGTTTTACACAGCCCCTTTTTTCGTACTCATTTGTAACAATTTATGTGCATGTTGCTAATTGTATTGACATATTTTACTTTGGGTTTATAATAAAATTGTACAATAAAATATTATTTAAGGGGGATATTTATGTTGCAAGAACCAAACTTTACATCCTTTGACGGAACAAAGCTTTACACACGTAAGGATATTCCGGCTGACTGCAAGGCTATCGCCGTTATTATCCATGGTCTTTGCGAGCATCAAGGCCGCTATGACTATCTTGTTGGTTTGTTTAACGCCAAAGGTATCGGTACATACCGTTTCGACCATAGAGGTCACGGCCGTTCCGAAGGAGAGCGTACATATTACAATGACTGGAACGAAATGATAGACGACGCCAACGCTGTTGTAGAGCTTGCTATTGCGGAAAACAGCGGCTTGCCTGTTTTTGTAGTAGGACATAGTATGGGCGGCTTCTGCTCATCCTTGTTTGGACTAAAGTATCCCGGCAAGGTTAAGGGGCTTGTACTAAGCGGCGGACTTACCCACGATAATATTAAATTAATTGCAAACGTTCCTGCCGGTACTGACCCTCACACAAAGCTGTCCAACGAGCTGGGCGACGGAGTTTGCTCCGTTAAGGCTGTAGTTGAGGACTATGTGGCAGACCCTTATAATACAAAAACCTTTACCACAGGGCTATGCTACGCCATAAATGCAGGTGTTGCATATATTAAGGAGAATGTAGCCTCCTTTAATGAGCCTATTTTGCTGCTCCACGGGGAGAAGGACGCCTTAGTATGCCAAACAGACAGCCAAGACTTTTTTAACAAAATCACCTCTACCGACAGACAGATAAAAATTTACGGCGGATTGTTCCATGAGATTTTTAATGAGTATTGTAGAGATGAAGTTATTGATGATGCTATTAATTGGATTTTAAAAAGGATTTAGTTATAAAAAAAAGAGGAGTTGGAGCCGTAGGCTCCACTCCTCTTTTTTTAGCCAAGGTATTCTATACCTTCTGTGTATTTAAGATTAATTCCTCCGCAGGCATAGGCTTAGCATAATAATACCCCTGAACCATATCACACTGAAGGCTTCGCAGCAACTCTATATGCTCCTGTGTTTCTACACCCTCGGCAACGGTTTGTATACCCAGCTCCTTTGCCATACGCAATACATTGCCAACCACCGTCTTAGTGCGCTTCTTATGCTTTGAGCCGGTAAAAAAGCTGCGATCGATTTTTATTACATCAACGGGCAGATTCTTAAGCAGCCCCAGAGAGGAATACCCTGTTCCAAAGTCGTCCATGGACAAGGAAAACCCAGCACTATGAAGCTTTTCCAAAACAGCCTCCAGCGTATCCTCATTTTTATACATAATAGACTCTGTAAGCTCCACCTCTAAATATTTTCTCGGAACACCATATCGGTCTGCTATCTCCCAAATCTCGTTAACAAATTTCTCGTTAGAAAGATGCAGTCTGGAAAAATTCACAGAAATCACCACCGGCTCCACCCCATGACTAAGCCAAGACTGAATCAGCTTGCACACCTGCTCAAAAATATAAATATCCAACTTTGTTATAAAGCCGTTTTTTTCAAACAGCGGTATAAAATCCACGGGAGAAACAACCCGTCCTTCTTGTACCCAGCGAACAAGCGCCTCCGCTCCTGCAACTGTTTCATCAATAAGGCTGTATTTCGGTTGTAGGTACAGGCGAAATTCTCCGTTTCTGAGAGCTTCCTCCATTCTGTTTTCTATTTTCGCTTCCTTTAGCAACACCTGCTTCATAGCGTCATCATAATCAAATATATAAGTAGCCTTTTTCAAGCAAGCTAACCTATGGGCAAGATTTACCTTCTCCAAAATAACGGATATATCCTTCTCGCCACTATTAACAATATATCGACCATAGCGAAATTCAATCTTATGCTTACCAATTTTCAGCCTTTGCGCGGCGAAGGCGCTTTCAAACTGTGCCCGTCTTTCCTCAATTTGCTCACGGCTTTCAAAGCTCTCCATTATCACAAACTCATCAGCATTGACCCGAGCGTAGGCGTAGTGCTGCCTATGCATAACCCCTGCTAACAATCCAGCGATACATTTAATAACCTCGTCCCCAGCCTCAATACCATACAGCTCGTTGATTATTTTAAAATTCACTAAATCAAATTTTATTAAAAAATACTTTTCCTTTTCTCCGGCGTTTAACAGCGCCTCCGCTTCCAGCTTAAATTTTTCCAGATTGGGAATACCTGTTAGCTGGTCAATGTATGCCAGCTTGTACAGCTTCTTTGAATAGGCGGTCTGGGAAAGTGTTTGGTAGGTGATAAGTGAGACAAACACAACCATAATAAAGGTAGTCAGCCACATGGCGCTTTTTATCATCTCGTTAGCCTGTGTAGAGATTACCTTCTGAGGTGCAATGGAGAAAATATACCAGTCGTTTATACCTACGGGGGCGTAATGCATAAGCCGCTTTTGCCCGTTTATTGTATAGGTAGCTCTGCCCTCGCCCCCTTGGCTTATTTTGTTTAATATAACATCAAATGTGTCCTGTCCGTTATTATTTATAAACTCTGCGTTCTTGAAGTCCTCAAACAGATTTTTACCCGTGGTGGTAATGGTGTGGTCGTTAACCTTCCTTGAGATAATATTGCCTTGGCTGTCACAAATAAAGGCGTAGCCTGCACCATTAAAGGAATAGCTGAAAAGCTCCTTTAACTGGTCGATTGGGTACACTCCCACCACAATGCCCACTATTCTGCTATCCACATAAACAGGAGTGGAAATGGTTATTATCTCTGCACCCACTATGTCGGAGGAGATAAGACTAGATACACAGGTTTCACCCTTTACCGCTTTTTGGAAATAATCTCTTTGTCTTATGTCAATGATTTTGTCTTGGTCAGTAATAGCTAAGCCGTTGGTGTCGGACAAGGCAAGCATATAAAATCCGCTATTCTGAACAGCCTTTGCTAAGAAATCCACTACTACCTCTCTTTGTATGGTTGTATACTTCAAATTCACAAAAATATCCGAGATAGTTTTTATACCTGCAACCTCACTCATTATTTGGGAGTTAACGCTATACTTCTGCTGGTGCATAATCTCCTCTAGTGTATTAAAGGTATAGGCGGTAAGCCGCTTTCGCAGGGAATTATTATATAGATGAAGACTAGCTGAAACAAAAATTATTAATATGGCAAAAATATACATCAGTCTTACAGATGCTTTGCTCCTCAATATTATCACCAAGTTTCTTTTGAGCTTATGGAATAATCTTATTGTGCTGAATTGCTGTAAAAATTATTATCGGTTTCACAGAAAACATTATAACATAAAAACTGCCAATATCTATAGATTTAAAAATCCATAGGTATTGGCAGTTTTTTGGTTTACCAGCTTACCTTTATTTTTTCCTTTATGCCCTTAGCAGTGGCGTTTTTTGCTATTAGCATACCCTTCTCTATGCCCTCGGAAACTACAGTTTCATAAGAAGTGGACGCTTCCTTTTTTATTTGCACAGCCTTTACGGTGCCCTCACGTTTTCCATCTCCCTCTGGTTCTACCACAAAAACGAAGTCCTTTCCGTCAAAGGTGTAAATAGCGCTATTTGGCACTACAATACAATCTTCGTTCTCAAAAGTAAAGAACCGCACATCCATATTATAGCCGCTTCCAACAAGTGGCATTTCATCCGTAGGAGAAATAGTCACCTTCACCTTATGCTCAATAACCCCTAAGGGTGAAAGCTGCTCCTCTGCCCATGGCGAAACTCGAGTTACCACGCCCTTATAGACAAAATCCTTCTCCCTTGTTTTCTGTACCAGCTCTACTTCGTCTCCTGGGGTTACATGAACCACGTCCTCTGTGGCTACATAGCTTTCCACTGTAATCCCCTCAGCTTCCTTTATAGTAAACAATAGCGCCTGGGGATAAACAGCCGACATGGACTTCACAGGAAGGCTTGTTATGTACCCCGACTTACCTGCAACAATTGTACAGTCCTTCACATCGTCCTTTAAAGCCGATACAGCTCTTTCCTCTGCGGCAATAAGGGCGTTAAGGTAGCTTACATTGTTTTGCTTATAATCCTTAGCCAAGTTTTCCTCCAATGCAGCAATCTGGGACTTAAGCTCATTAACCTGTGCCTTGTTTAGCTCATCTCTTGCTTTATTATCAAGGGCGTTTAAATCTGCTCCCTCTCCATATGCCTTTTTAAGGCGGCTTATTTCCTTTTCGTTTGACTCCTTTTGCTGTATAAGCTGATCCATTTTGTTCTCAGCTTGCTCGTAGGTTTTTTGGGTAGCCTCGTATTCAGACTTGGAAATTATTCCTTGTCTATACAGTGCCTTACTTTTGTTAAAAAGGTCTTTTGCGTAGGTCAGCTCTGTTTGGCATTGCTCAATTGACAGCTCTAAGATTAGGTTTTGCTCTTGTGGCAAAACAAGACCTATGCCCCTTACGTCGCTAAGCAGAATTTGGCTCTCGGCTTGTGCAAGCTTGGCGTTAAGCTGGGATAGGCTTGCTTTGTAGCTATCCTTTAAATTACGCTCCTCCAGCCCTGCCTCGGCAATCTTTGCCCTGTAGCCCTCTATGTTTTTATTGTGAATTTCCATTTGGGTTTTGTAGTCTGTAGACTCTATTAAGGCAATAACCTCACCAGCCTCAACGTACTGGTCTTTTTCTCCCATTACCTCCAGCACCTTCCCGGACACATTAGAAAGCACCTTGTAGTCCTCACTACTGCTTACACGCCCGTCCTCTGTAAACCATGCCTTAAAGGCGATAGGCTCTATAGGGACTGCTTCTATTTCCAGCGGCCGTAATGCGGCGTAGCCTGCGTAAGCGGCCGCCGATATTATGGCTAGGCAGATTAGTATTAGCCGTATGTTTTTTTTCATAGTTACACCCTTTCATGTGATTTGGTATTGTGAAGTCTTTATTTGCTGGAACAACACTATACAAGCTCAAGCTGGATTCTTGTTACTTTATCGTATTCGTCTATATAAAATGTTAGTATCTTACCATTGTAATGATACTTATAAGATTCTGGCAAAATTGTGTCAACTAAGCCATACTCATTAAAAACATCTGACATGGTATCACCTATACTGATTCCTCTATGTGTTTTGAGGACAGATGTTGTTAGGTTAATGTACATTATGGCACCTTCATTAACGGGAACAGTGGCTATAATAAAATTTTCAAAGGTAACCACCTTGTAAGCCTGTTTTTCATCTGCATCGTGAATACTTACAATTTCTTCATCTGTTTTCATATCTGTATACTTACCGCCTAATTCGATAAAGGTGCTATCATTTTTCACAATAAAATCTTCATCAGATAATGGAGCAGTAAATTTTTTGGTTGTGTTATCAGAAGTATTAAAAGGTATAACTATATTTTCATGTTTTTGGGTTTGTTCACCTTCTTTTTCATTAAAAGATGTGTATATGTCTAAACATATAGTAATAATGATTGATAGCATAATTGTCATCAATAAAATTTTCATCTTCAAGGCTATACCTCATTTCAAAGGTTATTACCGTATTTTACGATGCCCGTAATACCTCCGAAAGCTCATACCGATTTATTTCCCTAGCTCCGTTAAGCCCGGACAAATAAACAGACATACAGCAGCACACAGCCCCAACTACGGTAGAGCTTAAGGACAAATTAATTTTTAAAGTAAAGAAATCATTCTCAAACAGTGAAGCAATATAATCTTTAAGCAATAAAGAAGGTAAGAACCCCAGTAAGATCCCAATAACAAGCGTAATCCACTGCTCAAAGGAATTTATAGCGGCGGCTTCCTGTATGGTGTAGCCGAGTATACGCATAGTCGCCAGACTGCGCTTTTTTTCCGCTAGAGATATTTTGGAGACGTTATAAATAGCTCCAAACCCCATGAAAAATGACATTACTATAAAGCAATACACCATAAACAGCAGAGATTCAAGCATACGCCTTTTGGCTTCAAAGGAATTTTCTTGGTTTGTGATGCCCTCTACTGCCGGAAGTGTTTTAAGCCACCGCTGAACGGCTGCTATTTTCTGCCCCTCTGTCTTGATGAGCAAGTTGTTTGCCATAATGCCCCTGCCATAAAACAGGCTGGACAACGCCCGTATATCCATATAACAGCCCGGCCCGATAGCCTCCTCTATTACCTTAGCAACAACCACCTTGGCATTTTCCTTTAAGTACGGGCTTTTTATCTCTATTATATCCTTCGCCTTAACTCCCAGTTTATGGGCAATTTTTGTGTTTAGTATAAGCCCTGTTTCATCTGGGTTGTGGTAGAGGTTATCCGTGCTCCTTATTTTTATAAGCTCCGAGTTAGGCTTTAAGCCGTTTATTACTGCTTTTTCCTTAAGATTTTGGCTCACCAGCTCTACCGGCATTGTCAAAAGACCCTCTGCCGCTACTACTCCTTCGACCTTCAACGCCTCTTGTACGATTTGCTCCTCTTTCTTGGCTTTATCCAGCGCCGCCCTAAGGTGGTACCGCTCTGTAAGAAGCGGCTGCTCCACTATTGTTGTGTTGCAAGCTTCTCCCATTGCGTATATGACGTTTATGACTGTAAAGGCTGAAAGAATACTAAGAATGATTAAAATACTTCTGCTCCTGTTTCTTAACAGTCCCCTTATGGCCATAAGTCCTGTTTGGTTGAAAATCAAGGTAAGAGCCTTGCCATGTATGTTAAATCCAGTGCCCCCAGTCTCTGGAGCTGCACCTCGCATAGCCTCTGCCGGTTGAATTTTCAATACGGTGCGTGTTCCCATTAGTATTGCCGCTATGCCCGTTAATAATGAAATGCCCAGCCCGTAGGCGCAAATTTCTGTAGACACCTTAAAGCTTGGGTCGGGCAGGGAGTACATATTTTTGTATATGGAGTACATATTTACCCCAAAGGGCATAGAAAAAACAAGCCCCAGCAAAAACCCAAGCAAACCCACAGCCACACCTATAGGCAAATATCCAGCCACAATCCTCATATTCCCAAAGCCAAAGGCTTTTAGCGTACCAATCTGAACACGCTCCTGCTCTATTATCCTCTTTAGCATAATGTATATCATAACAACTGCAATGGTAATAAAAATCCCCGGAAGCAGTGTCCCTATTACAGACATTTGGCTTATTTCGTCCATTATGTAGTAATGGCTGCGCTGATTTTTTCTTTCAACAAGCTGAAGCAAGCCGAAGCTTGAAAGCTCCTCCTCCAAGGTTTGGCGCAAATCCTCAAACATGCTCTCCCTTGCCAAGCCTGCCCCCTTGTCAAAAAGCAAGCTTACCTCCGTTACCATGCCCTGCATTGATGTAGCGCTTTCCAGCCCCTCCTCTAGTACAAAGCCGAAGGTATATGTTTTTTCATCAGGAAAAAGCTTTGTTTCGGCTACTACGGAGATATACTCCGGGCTTTCCGCTATACCTCCAATAATATACTCCTCATTTTTACCGTTAATCTGTAGGGTAATGGAATCCCCTTCCTTATAGCCGTGTGCCTCAAAAAAAGCCTTACCCAGCAAAATGTGCTGATTACTTTTTAAGCCAACCCCTGTATATGAGAAACGATTAATAATTTTTTCGTTGTCCGTGTCTACTCCAATAAGCTTTACAGTAATAATGTCATCACTGTTTTCTGCCACAACCTTATAGGTTTTTGTGAGAACCCCCTCGGCTGCACTTATGCCTTTAATACCCTCCAGCTTTTTAACCTCCGCCCTAGGCATAGCTGAAACCGATGCAAATGCATCGCCAAAGCTGTTTACCTCATAATAGTCAGCTATACCTGAATCTATTTGGGACAAAATACTTAAAATAGAAACAAAAACGAGAATACCAAGGGACAAAACAATAATACATGCCATATACGAGCTTTTATTTCGCCATATTGAGCGGATAGTTTTATTTAGTATGATTTGTGAGTACACTAGCTAACCCCCCTAGGGAATATTGACTGACTTCAATCAGTTTGTTGAAAAATAATAGATTTAGAATCTTCGTT
>CAYWBF010000086.1:0-8932 GCA_964456085.1 uncultured Eubacteriales bacterium | reverse complement strand
TGTACTTTTGGTTGCTTTGCAATATACTTAAATCCAATTTAGAAAATAATGATTATCTTGAAACTATGAACATGTTAGCTAAAGAAGGAATTATTTATATAATTGGAGGATAAAATATGTATTACTTCTGCATATTGTTAATTTTATCTTTATTTGTCGGTTGCTCAAATAAAAAAGTGGTTAATAATACAACCACCCCAAATAGCGAGGGATTTACAGAGAGTGCAATTTATAATGCACATCCTGTAGAATATTCATATGAACATTTTACTGTTGAAGGTGTAATATATGAAACGATTAACTTGTGATTTAATAATGAAACCAAGTGAATTAAATGAGCATAATATTTGCACTTATGCAGAATTTTTCTGTATAAGAAAACCAATATAATTCCGAAGCTATAGAAAAGCCGTCACTTCATTTTGACGGCTTTTTTGTCGAAAAATTTCTTTAGTCCTATATTGGGGTACTGTCAAGTTAGAGCTAAGTTTTTTCAGTAAACTACTTTACTTTTATAAAGTTTACAGTACTATTTTAATTAAAGAAAATAATGATTGTCTTATGGTTTTGAACCATTAAAAAATAATAAGGATTATTTATTAGGTGATTAACATGAAAATGCGTGATGAATACACTTGCCCTTTGGAATTGACACATGATATTACAAAGGGCAAATGGAAACCAATTATCTTATGGCAACTTGGTAAAAATCCGACCTCTTTATCTCGTCTTGAAAAAGATATTAAAGGCATTAGTCAAAAAATGTTGCTTGAACAGCTTAAAGAACTTGCAGAATTTGGTATGGTAACAAAAAAGACTTTTGAGGGTTTTCCATTAAAGGTTGAATATTCCCTGACAGAGCGAGGGAAACAGCTACTTGACGCCATCACCATTATGCAGGGTATTGGCGTTGACTTAATGAAAGAAAGTGGAATGACTGATGTTTTGAAAGCCAATGGATTTATAGATTAAACATACACACTAAAAAGTGGGTAATTTACTTGTTCTGCTGTTTGGAATATACTTTTATCATAAACAGTAAGTTAAGGAGGATTGTATGCTAAGGGATGCAGAACAAACAATTGGTAATATGCTTGATAAGCAAAGCACTGTGTATATAAGCTCTGTGGATGAAGATGGGTTTCCTTGTACAAGGGCTATGATGGGCATAAGGGAGCGTGAGGGCATCAAAACTATCTATTTCAGTACAAACACCGCTTCTATGAAAGTGGCTCAATACAGGCAAAATTCAAAAGCCTGCATATATTTTTGTGATAAGCGATTTTATAGGGGTTGTATGCTCAAGGGAACGATTGAGGTAATGATTGACTCCGAAACAAAAGAACGTATTTGGCGAGATGGTGATACCATGTATTACCCTAAAGGTGTTACGGACCCCGATTACTGCGTACTTAAATTTACGATAAAAAGCGGCAGATATTACAGCAATTTTTCATCTGAAGATTTTGAGGGCTGATTAGACTTGTGTTTTTTATAAGCATAATAGTTACTCTCAAACAGTAAATTTTTACATAAAAAAAGTAAGATAATCACAAAGTACTGAAGCCACCTTGTTATAACTTGGCGGCTTGTTTTTTGCCGAAAAATGTTTTAGTCTGTCGCTCACATCAGGTAATCTAATGAATAAAGACTCAGGGGAGCTTCACTTCCCCACCCGCCTAGCTTAACAATTCAAACTCATTTTTATAAAACCGAATTAAACCTTCGTCACGCATTTTGCAAAGCTCGTTTGACATAGCGCTTCTGTCTACGCAAAGATAGTTAGCCATTTCTTCACGGTTATAGGGTATGGTGAATTTTTTCGCCATACCCCTTTGTGTGTCGAAAAACATAAATAGCTTCTCTCTTGTTGTGCGCTTTGATAGAATTTCTATTTTTTGATTTAATAAAAGGTTTTTCTTAGCGATTAGGCTAAGCATATTTTCTATTAGTCTTGAATGAAAGCAGCAGGCAGAGGAGCAGGTGGTTATAACTTTTTTGTAATTTATGAGCATTACTTCTGAATCCTCTGCCGCCAGAACTGTAACAGGGCTGTGGTCTACTTCGGCACATGCAAAAACCTCGCCGAAAATGTCAGAAGCTGAAAGCTCGGTAAGTATGATGATGTTACCGTTCATATCTTCTTTTATGATTTTAACGCTACCGGATATAATTAGTCCGATAAAGTGTATTGTATTGCCGGATAGGAGGATTATGGCATCTTTTTTATATTTTACTGATCTTGCTTCAATGCAGTCATACATTTTTTCAAATTCGGTATAGCCTATGCCTTTGAATAGTGGGTTGTTTTTTATTACTTCAAAATTTCTTTTCATATTTTCCGCCTTTTGTTGTTTTTACAACCGATTAATTGCTTTTATTATATTATTATTGGATTATGAAAACAATAGCTTGATTTAAATTATAGTTTTAGATGTTTTACTGTTGGAAGCGCCGGAAGTTTTGCATGTTGAAAAATATAATCTAACACCAATAAGTTCGTCATAAGCCAACATAAAAAGATTCTCGAATAACTAATAACATGAAAAAAGCAGAGCAATTTAGGCAATTTCATTGTCCATTTGCTCTGCTTTTTTTATTTCTTATAAAATGCATCCAGCCGATACCTCGTCCAGAAACAACACCGCATTATCATACTCCCGTAAAACACTGGCAGGGCATTTCGTAGAGATCTCCCCAAGCACAGTATTCTTGACAGCTGTAATTTTGGTAGGACCCGGAACAACCACTGGTAAATACCTAACCCCCTTAAGAAGTTTAGGAATGGTTAGCGTTATCGCCTTTTGGGGAACAAAATCAATGCTTTTGAAGCAACCGTCGTTCACCTGCTGTTGCCTGCAAATTTCGTCCATTGCTACTATCTTTACAGCCAAGGGGTCGTTAAAATCGGCGGTTGGAGGGTCGATAAAGGCTAGATGACCGTTTTCTCCTATACCGTTGCATACAATATCCGGCGGATAATCTGATAAAAGCTGGGCGTATCGCTCACATTCCTCCTGTGGGTTTTCTGCTGTACCATCTATGCAGTTAACCGATTTAAAGGGCGCTTTTGAAAATAGGTTTGCCTTTAAATAATTTCCAAAGCTTTGGGGAGCGCCCTTGGGAAGTCCTATATATTCGTCCATATGGAAGGCGTTAACCCGTGTAAAGTCTATGTCCGAATCCAAAAGATACTTATAAAGCTCCACCTGTGAAGGTGCGGCGGCAAAAACTATATTAACCTCTTTTTTCTCCTTAAGGAGACTGCTAAAAGCTGCGGCAACTCCTTCCGCCGCCGCCCTACCCATTTCATCTCTCGTTTTATAAACCTTAATGGTAAGCTTTCCGGCTTTTTTCATCATAAGCTCATTCATTCAGCAAAGCCTCCTTTAATTCTCTCCGAGAATTTTCAAGAAATTATCGGCTAGGATTTTTTGCTTAGCTTCTCTTGAAATATTAGCCATTAAAACCTTGCCTAAGCCATAGCCTAAATTTAAAAACGGAAAATCGGTGCCGAAAAGGATTTTATCCTCCCCCACCAACTCCACTGTTTTTTCAAGAGCGTTATAAAAAACAGGACTGGCTACTATATCTACATATGCGTTTTCACATTCTCTAGCAACCCTAAAGTAGTCCTCTTCTCTATGCCCGTCCCAATTTCCTGCGGAGTGAGCCTGTATAAAGCGTACGTTTTTATATTTATTGGCAAGAGTCT
Organism: uncultured Eubacteriales bacterium; assembly: GCA_964456085.1. Taxonomy (GTDB): domain Bacteria; phylum Bacillota; class Clostridia; order Lachnospirales; family CAYWBF01; genus CAYWBF01. The sequence continues at coordinate 5,217 of CAYWBF010000086.1, read as the reverse complement.
CCATACGCTTAGGTTCCTCCCAAGAGTGGTTCATAATTGGCAGCCCACGCTCGTTGGCAAAGTCGTATACCATAGTGTAAACGGGGCGTTCCATATTACAGTTAGATTCCTCTGGGTGAAGCTTTATCATGCTCATACCTAGCTTGTCAAAGCAGCGTTCCAGCTCCTTTATAACCTCCTCCTTACGGTTGGGGTTAATGGTAGCCATGCCTATAATTCTGTCGGGGTAGTTTTTTATAGCCTCACCTGTGAAGTCGTTGCCTGTGCGGCAGTCTGTTTTAAGTCCAAGCATATGTGAGAGAGCGGCTCTTTGTACTCCAAGCTCGTCCATTTGCTTTACCAAGCTGTCAGCGTCGTGGCTGATTATATTAAATTTTGCGTAGCACCCAAGATGAGCATGGGAGTCAATAATTCTATATCCAGAGGTGTCCAGCACTTGGGATAAGGTTTTATTTTCCATAATTAATACCCCCTATTAACGCCTTAAGATTGCCGGAGGCTATACGCTGCTTATCCTCAAAGCTTAGAGCACTGTAATAAAGCATGGAAATTGGGCAAGATGGCGCATAGATAGGTGCGGCTGTTCCAAAAAGCATTCGGCCTACCCCATATTTCTCGGCCACGTTTTCAAGCCCTCTGTGTGCGGCATAGTAGCTTATTTCAAAATGCAGATTCTTACACTTATCCATTAAGGGGAACAGGGTACGATTTGCCGCACAGCCCAGTCTTGTCATAACAAAAGGAATATTTGGATAGGTTGAGCATATCTCGTAAATATCGTTCCAAGGCAACGGGTCGCTCCAATGCTCCACGTCATAATCTAAAAACACGGGTACATGCATGTTATCCAACAATGTAAACAACTGATTTGTAGCCCAAGGGTGAATCACAAAATCATGAAGCTTTGGACAAAGCCTTACAGCACTAATTTTGTTTGTGTTTATGTATTTCCTTAGTGCCGTCGGCTCCAAAGCCTCCCCTGTGTGGTGGGGCAAAACAACAATGGCATTGTACAGGTTATTCTGTCCCTTTGTTTCTTCAAGCAGAAGGTCATTGCCCTCCAGCTGATTATAATGCTTAGCCACGGAATGATATACCAGTGATGAGGATATGAAGTACCGCTCCATATGGCTCTTTAGCTCATCTACGTTATCAAAGCTAACCCCCATATCCTCCCTGCTCCTGCCAAGCATACAGTTACTGTCAAAAAATTCCAGTTCCTGCATTATATACACTTCTTTCTATAGTATTTTGTATTCAGCAAAAACATCCTTAAGGCTCTTGCCATTTCTAAGCTCTTCACGCACAATATTTTCCCCCCGTGCTTTTTCAAGAGCTTTTTCTACCACCTGCTGCTCCAGCTCCACAGGTATTACAACTATACCGTCAATATCTGCAAAAATCGTGTCGCCCTTATTTACAGTCACCCCGTCACAAACTATAGGGCAATCATAGGCAGCCACTAAGCACCGCCCCTTTGAATCCAGCGGGTTTCTTCCGGCAGCAAAGGTTTTAAAGCTTCCCCCGAGCTCCTTTAGCTGCCGAATATCCCTTACGGCACCGTCCACAATAACCCCCCTGCTGCCTCTGGCTATTGCCGCCGTAGCCAAAAGCTCTCCCCAAAAACCGTTGTTAAACGAATTATTTGTACAAACTACTGTGACCTCTCCTTCTCTTAGAGTGTCGACAGCTTCTATCTCTGTGGCATATGCGTCCTTAGGCTGCTCAAAAACATCGTAGCAAAGTACTGTCTTTGCTCTGCCTACTAGCTTGAAGCTTTCGTCCAGGGGCGCAATCCTTCCTTTCATTGCTTGGTTTCTATAGCCCAGGTCGTCTAAAATATCGCATATCAGCGCTGTGCTAAGCTCTTTTTCCAACAAGTCAAAATATTCCTTTGTGCCAGGTTTAAGATTATTCATATTATTTACTCCATTCTGTCTAATTGTGACCATATACAATCCCTTTAAAAGCCAAAGTATTTTTTAGCGTTTGAATAACAAACCTTCCCTATAATTTGCTGCAAGTATTCAAAATCCTCCGGATACTCCCCTGTATCCACAAGACCTCCCAGGTAATTACATAATATCCGCCGGAAATATTCATGGCGTGTGTAGGACAAAAGGCTCCTAGAATCCGTAAGCATACCCACAAAGCTGCTTAGACAGCTAAGCTCACCAAGGCTTTTCATATGGGCTTCCATACCGAATTTTGTATCGTTAAACCACCAAGCCGCTCCGTGGTGTAGCTTACATGGGTGTACACTGGTATCTGTTTGAAAGCAGCCGATTAGTGTGTCAATAGCCGCATTGTCGTTAGGGTTAATGGAATAAATTATGGTTTTTGGCAAAACGTTACCTGCGTCCAGCTTGGAAATCAGCTTAATTAGTCTGTCTGTATTGTTTCCGCCGCCGATTGTATCCCCTCCTGCATCAACCCCTAAGGCTCCATACAAGGAATGGTTAATATCCCTAACAACCCCATAATGAAGCTGCATTACAAGTCCAGCCTTGGCATACTCCTTAGCCAGCCTTTGTAAGATATATCCTTGATACTTTTCAAATTCGCAACCGCTTAAGACTTTGCCGCTCATGCGTTTCTGAAAAATCTCCTCTGCTTGCCTATCGTCAATATCCGAATAAGGAATACCAGTAAGCCCATGGTCAGTTACCTTACAGCCAAGAGAAACGAAATATTCAAGCCGCTTAATAAGGGCAGCCATAATATCCGCTACCGATTTTATTTCTATTCCCGAGGCTTGTGAAAGCCTGCTTATATATTCTGGAAAATGGACGCTTTCTATTATAATAGCCTTGTCAGGACGAAATGCCGGATAAACCTTTTGCTTACAGGAAGAATCCTGCAAAATTTCCTTGTGCCATCTTAAATCGTCCACAGGGTCATCTGTTGAGCAAATAACCTCTACGTTGGAGGCTGCAATAATTTTTCTGGCGGTAAGCCCGCCACGCAAAATGCTGTTGCAGTGGTCGTAAGCCTGCTTCCAGTTACGTCCTGTTAAAGACTCATCAAAGCCAAAATATTTTTTCAGCTCCAGGTGTGACCAGTGGTACAAGGGATTACCAATAAGAAATGGCATTGCTTCCGCCCATGCCTTAAATTTTTCCTCGTTTGTTGCATCTCCTGTAATATACCGCTCCTCAATACCGTAGGAGCGCATAGCCGTCCATTTGTAATGGTCACCGGAGAGCCATAGCTGTGTCATGTCCTCAAAGGAGGTATCCTTTGCAATATCCTCCACAGACAGATGACAGTGGTAGTCGATTATGGGCAAGCCCTCTGCATACTCGTGATAAAGCTTCTTTGCAGAAGGACTAGCCAGTAAAAAGTCCTCATCTAAAAATTTCATGCTTGCCTCCTACTTAAGCATATTAGGAATAGTCAACACTATAGAAGGTATATAGGTAATAAGCAAAAGCACAGCCAACATTACCCCATAAAATGGTAGCAGCGTTTTCGCCAGGCGCTCAATCTTAACCCCAGATATAGCACTTCCGATAAAAAGCACCCCACCTACAGGCGGTGTGAGAAGCCCAATACCAAGATTAAGAATCATAATTACGCCAAAATGTACTGGGTCAACCCCAACACCAAGGGCAATAGGCAGAAGAATAGGTGTTGCAATAATGATTATGGAGGACATATCCATAATAGTCCCAAGGAAAATAAGTACGATGTTAAGCATAATCAGCACCAATATTTTATTGGTAGTAAAGCCCATAACCGCTCCGGCAATCATAGAAGGCACCTTCAAATAAGCCAACAGCCAGCCAAAGGCAGATGAAAAGCCAATAACTATCATACATATAGACAAGGTGTTCAACGCCCTGCCCAAAATCGTCCAAAGACGCTCTATCTTTATTTCCCTATAAATAAGGAAGGTAACAAAAAGCGCCCAAACTACAGCAACCGCTGCAGACTCAGTAGCGGTAAACAAGCCTGTTATAACCCCAAGCACTACGATAATTACAGTAAACAGACCAAAAAACGCTTCCTTTAAGGTTACAAGCACCTTCATTAAATTAAAAGGTTCGCCCTTTGGATAATTTCTGATTACAGAAATTATGTAGCTGTAAATCATAAGACCAACACCAAGAAGAATCCCGGGAATCATTCCGGCAAGGAAAAGCTTCGCTATAGAAACGGAACCAGCCGCAAGAGCGAAAATTACCATATTATGACTGGGTGGTATTAAAATACCTTGAACGGAGCTTGCCATAGTTACGTTTGTAGCAAAATCAAGGTCATATCCGTCTTTCTCCATCATAGGTATAAGAATAGTACCTAGTGATGAGGTGTCAGCAGCGGCAGAGCCGGAGATTCCCCCAAAGAACATAGAGGCTACAATGTTAACCATTGCTAGTCCACCTCTAAGCCAGCCTACCAGAGCTTTTGACAGATTAATAAGCCTAGCAGATATACCGCCCTCCCCCATTATCTCCCCAGCAAGCATAAAAAATGGAATAGCCATAAGAGTAAAAGAGTTAAGCCCTTTAATAATATTTGTAACTATCATGTCTATAGGAATGTCCAAATATAAAAAGGTAGCCATTGTAGAGATACCAACGGCAAAGGCAATGGGCACCCTAAAAATAATTAAAGCAATAAAGGAACCTACCAAAAGATATGCACCCAAAACTTCCGGAGCCATTAGCTTAACACCTCCTTGCTGTCATCCTTCAAAAGTCGTTTGCAGTGCTTTTCAATAATTGCTAATGCAAAAAATACAGTCGAGGCAGGTACAGCACCATATAAAAAGGCTTTGCTTATTTTAATACCGTTAAGTATGGTGTTTTGAACCTGAATCGTCATTTTCACCCCATATACAAACAAGATTACACAAAAAATCAGTATAAGCACGTCAGCCATATATCCAAGAGCCTTTATAACCCCTTGTGGAATAGCATAATCTATTATAGTCATTCTTAAATGGGAATCTGTTCTTAAAGGTAAGGAAGCACCAATAAGACACATCCATACTAGACAAAACAAGGTTAGCTCCTCACCCCAAACAGGGGTCGAGTTAAATATATATCTGCCCACAAACACAGCAGTTACCGACGCTACCTGTATAAGCATCATAAGCTTACATACGCTTTTAACCGCTGCGAAAATGTAATCAAAAACCTTAAATACCACCACACACCCCTCCTCCATATGATTGGTCAACTCTTTAAAAAAATGGCTGCAACAATTTCTCAT
>CAYWBF010000085.1:0-8967 GCA_964456085.1 uncultured Eubacteriales bacterium | reverse complement strand
AGCTATTGTATTTAGTTGAATTCATAATAACTCCTATATTATCCATGGTGATTATGGAATCATTGTCGTCAATTCTTTTATCGGGAATGTCTAATATGTAATTGCGAACGCACTTTTCAATAAAATTTTTGTTCATTCTTTTCTTTATGGGATAAACGCTTTCAAAAAAATCTTCAAGCAACTCGTTATCTAACTGGTCATTTTTTTTGGTAAGGTACTTCACAATTTCTTCAAAATATGGTGTATCCACAAGGATTTTATTAACCCCGTGACGCCATCTGCTTACCGCTGTTCGTTCTATATTAATAGCCTTAGCCAATTCAACAGTTGTTATATTCAGTAAGTCTAATAAGTGTGCAAAGTTTGTAAGTCTCTTTCGGGTCATTCAAATCCAATCCTTTACATTTGTCGAAATACACAGTTAGTTAACAATTCAAAGCAAAAATGCTGACGATTATAAATATACTTTACAGCATTTTATTTGTAAAGGTTTTTAGATTGGCGATAGGTTGGTTTTTGTAAAACACGCATAAATATTTAGGTTTTAGACCCTAATAAACACAAATACACACAGTACTAAAGTGAGTTATTTATGTATATTCGTTGAAAAAAAATTTCCATTTGCTATAATTATGTTAAAAACCGACAGTTTTTGTTAAGGGATAAGGAGACGTCTCTCAGTTGTATTTTTATTTGGTAACCTTTGAATACATAGCAGCTTACAAATGAATTTTAAAATATACTCGGCTAGGCCTGAATTAATAGAGAAGCACTTAATGTGCTGCTAAAGTACAGAATCAGTAAATATTATTTTGACAAAAATAAAAAAAGGGAGCATAGTACAAATGAAAACTACTGTGTCTAAGATTGATTCTGAGATTAGAAGCAGAAGAAAGTACTTAAGAAATCATATGATGGAATACGATTTGCAGGGCATTCCACTCTTAGATGTTATTGAGCTTATGCTTTACTACACAATACCAAACAAGGACGTTCGTCCCATTGCTCAGGCTCTAGTAAACCAATTTGGTACAATAGACCGTATGGTGAAGGCATCATCGGCAGAGCGTTTACGCATACCTGGTATAGGCGAAAGAACAAATGAACACTTTGCTATGCTTGGCATGCTCGTACCATATCTGTTGCGTAATAAAATGGGAGAATATCCGGTATTTGATAACAAGAGTAAGCTGTATGAGTTTTGTGCATCGCTCCATGTAATGCACGAATACGAGGTAATGTACTTGCTATGCCTAAATTCTGCCAGCAGGCTTATAAAAAAAGAAGTGAAAATTACAGTGGGCACGCCCTCAAGTGCTAATGTTGAATTAAAGCATATTATGGACGCTGTTGCCAACACAGCCACAGTAAAGGTGGTTCTGTGCCACAACCACCCCAGCGGACTGTTAAAACCTTCAACAGATGATATTAAGTTTACCCGCTCTGTTAAATTCGCTTTGGACCGTATAAACATAAATCTTATGGATCACATAATAGTAGCCGACAACTCAACTATTTCAATGCGCGAATTAAGACTAATAAAGTGATATGAGTACTATAAAAAATATTTATACCTCTAAACGAGCTTATTGCTTTATGCCAATTCATACAATAAAAAAAGTATGGCTGTAGCCTTGCGATTTAAAATCATCGCTTTACTACAGCCATTTTGTGTTTTTTATTTACCTACAGTGATTGCGGCTTGTGCTTTTGCGATAGAGACAGTTTTTGATGCAAGCTGTTTTCCAGCTCCGTCAACGAAATCTACGGTTATTTTATGATGTCCGTCGCTAAGCTCTCCAAGGCTTGCCGTAAAGGTGTAAGGTACGCTTTTTGTTCGGAATTTTTCTGCGCCGTCGATTTTATAGATTGCTTCAACGGAAACATTTCCGGTGGGGACGTAATATGTGCTTATTTCTACCTTATCAGCAGGAATATTTGCGCCCTCGGCTAGTTGTTTGTAGTCAATGGTGCTTTCGGCTGCGCCCTTTTGAAGGTAGATTGGTTTATCGGTTAGTTTCTTGTATAGGCTGTTTAATTTTTCATTATTATATATAGAGTATTGATTAACTTGGTTTGAAAAGTTTTTATCAAAATACAATATTCCTTTAACCTGTGGGTAAACCATAGGGAAATAAGAGTAGGCTCTTTCTAGCTGGAGGGTGGCGAAGTCGGCCAAGTCGTTTCCGGCGTTTTTATTTTCTGCGCCAAACTCACTTATCAAAATAGGCTTTTTGGAACCAAAGGCTTTTATTATAGGCTCTAGCTGTAAAACGGGGTTTGCGAAGTTACCTATTAAATATATGGATTGGTCGGTTTCGGATACGCTGGTTTTGTTTTTGAAAAATTTGTTTGTATATAGGGATACCCCAACCCAGTCCACGAATTCGTCACCTGGGTAGAACATCTCATAGCTTAATCCGGCGGAGCTTATATCGTTAGGGGAGAACACAAGAGCAACGTTAGGGGCTTCTGCTTTCATAATCTTTGACACGAGCCTAAAGGCTTGAATAAACTGATTGGGGTCGGCTTTTTTCTCCCAAACGTTCATTTCTGCGCCGAAGCGTAGCAGGATTTTTGTGTTAAGCCCCTTTAAGTACCTTGCCGCATTGGTTATGTGCTTTTCCTCTTTAAGTACAGAGGAAAGCTCATCGCCCTCACCGGCTAAATTCCATGCTACCTCAATAATGTCGCTGCTTGCTATATGTGCTTGAAAGGTGCTGTCAAAGTCAGACATGGTTTCTCTTTTGAACAGTATATATATGATTGCGCTGCTGTCATTTTTGGGATTTGAAACTGCCATGGTGTTTAGGAATTGCTTTGAGGCAGGCTGGAAGGAGGAAGCAAGACCGTAATATAAGCCGGACTTAGGCTCGAATTTTGCTCCCTTATAGCTTCGAGGGGAGCTGCTGTCGGCCTTTACCTTTGCATAAAGCTCAATCTTTGTGCTGTAGGAGCTGATTTTGTTCATAATCTCCGTTGCCATGAACTTATAATCGGTTTTGTCGCTGATTTTGTTGATTTCTGTATAAGCGTCAATATATGGGTATAATAACTGAAAATATTTTGCCGCATTGGGGTAGTCCTTTAACCGTTCAGCGGCAAGAGCAGTTTGATAGATTGTTCCGAACAAAATGTTTATTTCCATTATGTCGCCGTTCTTTAAATATGTGGCAGCGTCCTTTCCCTCTCCAAGAAGCTTGAATATTTTTGCACCGGCGGAAAAAATCTCTCCGTCGTTTTTACTGTCCAGCGCCTTAGTATAGGCGTCCTGTAAGGGCCAGAAGGCTTTGTTTACACCCTTGGCGTCCGTCGCGCCCAAGGCTGTTGAGGGTAGATACATTGAAGCTGCCGTAATAACCGTTGCTAAAGTGAGATGGAAGAGTTTTAGTGCTATTGCTGTGGATTGGTGCAAATACTTTTGAAACCAATTTTTAAACATTAAGCTTTCCTCCTAAAACGATTTTTATAAATTATACCAAAATTTATGGATTTATTCAAATAGATGAGGTACTAAACTGGTAGTATTATAGGAAATGTAAAGCACAAAAGAGATTAAGTTTTTATTTAAAGCGATGAAATAATGATGAATAGTGCAAATTTACTGTAAAAACTATTAGTACACTCCAAAATAGGTATTATTTTTATTTTGTTAGTGACAAAATTATACTTTTATAGTACACTGGAAACTAAATAATACATACCAGTGGTGGAATATTCTACCAGAACATAAGGAGGGCAATATGAAAAACCTTAAGGTTTCAACAAAGCTTTTTATGCTTGTTTTGGTTTCTTTGGTATTAAATGTAGCTATTTTTGGAATTTCTTTGAACAGTTTGAATAAACTGTCCAAAGCAAGTGAAGCCTCATATAGAGGGGTTACTCTTACCATGGGGTATTTAGTAAACATAAGCAACGCCTACGGCCAAATTAGAACCAGCGTTAGAGACATGATCATCAACTACGACAACCCAGAGGTTTTGGATCAAGCCTACTCCTTAGTAACGTCAAACCTAAAGCTTTATGAAGAAAACTTGACTTTATACGAAAGTTATATGTCAGAGTTTAATGTTGTTTCAGGAGACGAGTTTGACAGAATATCTATTATGAAGAACACCTATTCAGCCTACGTGGAGTCGGTAAACAAGAGCATTGAGCTTTCTAAAGCAGGTGACGTTGAAGGGTTAAAGGTTCATCTTAACAATGTGCTTCTGCCACTGACCGGCAAAATTAAGCCTGCTGTCCTCGACCTTGCAGTAGTAAACACTCAGCAAGGGGTGGAGTATAACAATAACGCTATTAGCACAAAAAATATTTCCGCCATTTCTATGTCTGTGTTTACCATTGTTTGCTTTACGTTGCTGTTTGTGCTGGCATGGCTTATTATTAAGTCCATTACTGTGCCTTTAAAAAGACTGGTAGATATAGCTAAGGACGTATCAAGGGGCAATTTGAACGTAAACATAATGACTGACTCCAAGGACGAGCTAGGTGTGCTTTCGGGAGAATTTGCAAGTCTGGTAAACACGCTTAACAGCTTAATTAACGACTTAGATAATGTAGTTAAAAACCAGCAGCAGGGTAAAATCAACGCAAGGATTGACCCTACTCCTTATTCCGGCACCTACAACAGCCTTGCTACCGGCTTGAACGGTTTACTAGAAATATATGTAAATCTTCTTAAGGACTTCTTTGCAGTGATCGACGCCTTTGGTGAAGGCAACTTCAAGGTTGAAACCAAGAATTATCCGGGTGAATTCATAAAGGTAACACAATGTGCCGAAGCGCTTAGGACAAACCTTGTATCCATAAGCGGCGCAATTCATAAGCTGGTATCCTCTGCACTTCAAGGCAATCTTTCCGACAGAGCGGATGCTTCTCAGTTCAAAGGGGATTGGGCTGATGTGGTTGGTGGCCTTAATGATGTTTTAGATGCAGTTGTTACACCTATAAATGAGGCGATTAAGGTTTTGAAGGATGTTTCCCAGGGGGACTTCTCACATAAAATGGAGGGCAACTACAAGGGCGATTTCCTTCTTGTTAAAAACTCAATTAACCTCACTGTTGAAAATACGTCTTCTTATATTTCTGAAATATCGGCCGTTCTTGACCAGCTTGCCAGCAACAACCTAGACCAAAGCATTAAAAGAGAGTATGTAGGGGATTACAAAAATATTAAGGATTCTCTTAACAACATAATAGATAAGCTTAATATGGTAATACAGGAAATCTCCTCTGCCTCTGAGCAGGTTAACATAGGAGCCAAGCAAATTTCCTCATCTAGCATGGACCTTGCAGAAGCTTCCTCTGTGCAAGCCGCTTCTGTACAGGAGCTAAATGCAACAATTATTTCTGTAAACGAAAAAACTACTCTTAACGCTGAAAACGCAAGGAAGGCCGACGATCTAGCCGGGCTTACAAAAGAAAACGCAGCAAGCGGCAATTCCGAAATGCAGAACATGCTTGTTGCTATGGAGGATATTAAAGAGGCTTCCTCTAATATTTCAAAAATTATTAAGGTTATAGACGATATTGCATTCCAGACAAATCTACTTGCACTTAACGCTGCTGTAGAAGCAGCTAGGGCAGGGGAGCATGGTAAGGGCTTTGCTGTTGTTGCTGAGGAGGTTCGAAGCCTTGCAGCAAGAAGTCAGGAAGCGGCTAAGAATACTACAGCCTTAATTGAAGATTCTATTGTTAAGGTTAATCAGGGTACAACTCTGGCAAGCTCCACCGCTCATGCCCTTAAGGAAATAGTGGATAATATTTCTAACGTTACAGGCTTGATTTCTCAAATTTCGGAAGCTTCCAAGGAGCAGACAGAGGCTATTTCTCAAATCAACACAGGAATCACCCAAATTTCGGAGGTTGTACAAAGCAATTCCTCCACATCACAGGAAGCAGCCGCAGCTTCACAGGAGCTTTCCAGCCAGTCTGATGTTTTACGGAATATGATTGCTGTTTTTAAGGTTAGGCATTGAAAAACTGTTTAATAGTAAAATTAGGACTGCCGCAAAATGGGTTTTGCGGCAGTCTTTTTTTTGTTACGCAAGCCCACATCTATGATGTCATATTAATGTAAATAACACTTGATATTATGAGATGATTTTTATATTATGTAAATAATACTTTACATTGACAAGTTTTTGGAGGTTCGGCATTGAAAAATCAACTGGCAAAATTACGAAAGGAAGCAGCATTGACACAGCAGGATTTAGCAGATAGGTTGAAAGTTACAAGGCAATCCATTATTGCTATAGAAGCTGGTAAATTTAATCCTTCCGTAATACTGGCTATTAAAATTTCACGTTTTTTTAAATTGCCGGTAGACGAAATATTTATTTACGAGGAGGTGGATGATGATATTTGAAAAGAAGCTTAAAATAAGACTTATATGTAATGTGGCGTATTTGATTCTAGGTGTTATTTCTATTACGTTAGGCATTTTGAAAATTTATTATTCAAGGGCGTATGAACCTACTACTTATTACTTTGCAACCGGCTGCGCTTTGATTTTCGGAAGCGTCCGAAAATTAAAGCAGACTAAGGCGGCTTTATCAGATACTAAAAAATTGGAAAGCTTGAAGATTGAAGAACATGACGAATGGAATTTAACCGTAAGGTATAAAGCGGCTTATTTTGCTTTTTCTACTGCTATTATTCTTTTTTATATGGTATCATTGGTGTTTTTATTTATAAATTCAAGTTTGTATTTGCCTTTTATTATTGTTAATGCGATTTTAGTGATTTTTTACTTATTTTATTGGGCGATGCTTCGGAAATTAAGTTAGGAATTAACGGAGGTGATACAATGGAAAGGATAGTTACTATAGTTATAACGATTATTTGTACCACAGGTGGCTTGCTTATGGGGAGATATTTAGCTAATAAACGTAAAAACCGTTAGCTACAAGGGAACAACAGTTAAAAAGCGTACCAACTTATTCACGATTAAGTTGATACGCTTTTTTTCCGTGCGCCCGGCAAGGGCAACTGCTTGAAGGTGCGAATCCGAAAGTATTCAAGTCTGTTACAGGCTTTTTATTTCCGGCAGGGGTTTAATAGCTGTTGAAATAGCTGATTATAATTATTTGCTACAGCTCCTTTGCTACATCTATCAAAATGTCTCTTATACGCTTATAATCCTTACCTTCTAATGAAAGGATGGAAATAACTGTACTTTTTTGGGGATACACAAAGCAAAGTTGACCATATTTTCCAGAACAAAGGAAAGTTTTAGGTATAGGTGTCATCCAAAATTGATAACCGTAGCCAAAGCTTTGATAATCTTTTCCAATCATATCTGATTTGGCAGATTCTGTTTGATTAGATGTTGCCTGCCTAAAATATTCTTTAGACACAAGTTGCTTGCCATTGCAACAGCCCTCATTAAGCAAAAACTCACCAAAACGACTAAGCTCGTCAATTGTAATAAAAAAACCGTTTGCTGCAACACAATGCCCCATAGGACAGTTAATCCAGTCAGGATTTCCTATACCGATAGGCTCAAACAGACGATAGCGTAAATAATCCAAAAGGTTAGCTCCTGATTGTTTTTCAATTATTCGAGATGCAACATATGTGCCGAAATTAGTGTACAAAAATTCTGTGCCAGGCTCCTTTGCAAATTCTCCTTTATGTAAAAAATATCTAAGCCAATCCTTAACCACATATCTTTCCTTTTGATCTGCAAAAAACAAAGGCTCCTTCAAACCTGTAGTCATTGTTAGTAGATGTTTAAACCTTAGCTTTGCTAAATTTTCAGAAACATCATCCGGTAAATACTCCGGAAAAAAATCACATACTTTATCCTCAAGTGAGATTAACCTTTCTTCCAGTGCCATTCCAGCTGCAATTCCAAGGAAACTTTTACACATAGACATTGTGTTAAGTCTAGTTTTCACGTTCATAAATTTATATTCCTCTGTTACATTACCCTCAACGCTTGCCTGGGCATACAAAATATTTAGACCTTCATTTTTGCAGCTTTGCACAATGCTGTCTAAGAATTTTTCCATTCTATTATCAATCCTTTTTATTTAATAATTTGGTTTAAAAGGGTCCTAAGTGGATTGCTTGTGCAATCATTAGCGTAACAACGGCAACCCCAGACCAAGCAATAAAAATCTTCCAAAAAAATTTAAGCCATTGAGGATAGGTAACTCCTGCGGCCATAATATTTCCCATTAGTGCAGCAGAAGTCGGAATTAAAAAGTTACTAAACCCATCACCGTAATTAAAGGCAAGAACGCTGGTTTGGCGGCTGATGCCCAAAATATCGGCAGTAGGTATAAACAATGGCATAACTATTGCCGCTTGACCGCTGCCCGAGGTTACAAAAACATTTGCTATACAGTTAAGAACATACATTGCAGAGGATTGAAGTATTGTTGGCACAAGGTTTAAAACAGCAGCCAAATAGTATACAACTGTGTCTATAATTTTTCCATCCTTCATTATTAGAGCAATAGCACCTGCCGTTCCAATTAACAAACAGGCTGTTGTCATTTTGCCTGCTCCTTTTGTCCAAGATTTTGCAATCTGGTTAGGGTTCATACCACCCAATATCCCTCCCAGTACAGCCATTATAATAGCTTGGGCAGATATTTGAACATTACCCCAACCCCAAAGCATTCCGCCGCATGCAACAAGTACATAGTTAAGAAAAAAAACAGCCAAGGCACCATAATGTTTAAGCTGCATTTTTTCGTCAATCTCTAAAATACTCATGTCAATTTTTTTCTTTTCTTGCTGCTCTAGCTCATAAACAATACTGGCAGCAGGGTCATCCTTTATTTTTTTGCCGTACCTTAGCATAAAAATTAATCCAACCAGCACAAACAAAACTGTACAGAATATTCTATACTCAAATCCGGAAAAAACAGGCAGACCGGCTAGATTTTGAGCAACTGCCGTAATAGGTGCAGATAACGTACCTACACTGTAAGCACCGCCTGCTCCTAAAAT
>CAYWBF010000084.1:0-8968 GCA_964456085.1 uncultured Eubacteriales bacterium | reverse complement strand
AGCAATGGATTTGTGTTCATTTTATTTAGTGCATTTATATTTTGGTGAAGAATTCATAGGAAGACTTATTCCTATTCAAATTCTAACATTGAAATATATCATATATATGCATAATAATTTTATTCTCATAGCTGTTCTCCAAAGGTATGCTCCATGTTAAAGCTCAAGCAAAAATCCGGCGCAATCCCTATTGGTTAAATAAACCTCTAAGTCCACACCTACATTTATTTTATTTGCCAAAAGCACATTTGTTACGGTGTCTAGGGCGATTAGTGGACGATTGTTTTCCCTGCTAAGATGCCCCAGAAAAACATGCTTTAAGCGGCTGGACATGACCTCTGCAATAAGGCTGCCGCAGGTGGCGTTTGAAAGATGCCCCATTTTTCCCATAACACGCCGCTTAAGATCCGCAGGGTATGGCCCGTTTTTGAGCATTTCCAAATCATGATTGCTTTCTATGAGCAGCACGTCGGAATCTACCACGCTTTCCCGTACGGCATCGGAAACATGGCCTAAATCCGTAGCTATAGTAAGCTTTCTGCCTTCTGCAAAAATTTGATAGCCCACCGGCTCTACAGCGTCATGAGGAATTTGAAAGGGAGAGATTGTAATATCTCCGTGGGTTATGCTTGTCTCCGATGAAACAAGCCGCTTATTTTTAGGGGCAACTTTCCCAAGCTGCCCATGGCGCTCAAAATATCTCCAGGTTTTTTCCGTAGCAAAAATAGGCAAATCAAACCGTCTGGATAAAATACCTGCCCCTGTTATATGGTCGCTGTGCTCATGGGTTAAAAATAATGCAGACAGCTGCTTAGGGTCAACGCCTATACGGTTAAGCTCACCTTCTATGCGCTTGCCGCTTAAGCCTGCATCAATAAGAATGGAGGTACTCTCCGTTCCAAAATATATACAATTCCCGCTGGAGCCGCTTGCAAGTGGGCAGAATTTTATAGCCATATTTTCCTCCGGTAGTATTTACTGGCGACTAAAGTCTTGGGGGAGGTGCACTCCCCCAAGATTTATCCTAATAAAAATCTTTATTAAAGTCGTATTGAATTTTCTTTGAGTCTATTCTGAAACGCAGCACTCTGAAATCCTTGTTCAACGTACCGTCCTCGTTAAACAGCGGCCCAAGGTTAATGTAGCGTATGCCGTCAATAATCCTTGTGGTTGTGTCCTGACCTTCTGTAGAAACCACAAATACGTTCTTTCCAGCCTTTTTAAACTTAACAAGCTCGTCCTGGAACATTTCGATTTCCTTTTTCTTCATTAGAGGTGCAAGGTTTTTGTCCATGACCACTATAATGTGCTGTTTTTCACTGCGCTCGGCATCGGATACAAAGTTTTTCCATTGTTCCTTATTTGTATCAAGGAAGCTTCCGTTTTTTGCTGCGCTCATTTGGAATAAGGCTACGCTGTCCTGCTGATGAAGGGTGTAGCTGCCATTCCAAACATAGATTGGAATTCCGCTGGTGGGCAAATCTGTTTCGCCCAAATATATACCCAGCTTTGCTCCACGCTTGAAGCTTTCAAGTACACGGTTTTGTGTTTCGTTGTAGGTTTTGGGCTTATTATCTTCTAGGCTCATTTTGCCCAGAATGGTAATGTCATAAATGCCCTGCTTTTTATCATAGGGCAAATCTACCCTTAGAGGGTCGGTGAATTTGCTGGCCTCCGGCAAAGTAACCTTGCTCTGCTCTACGTTGTAAACGCCGATGAGCTTATCAAATACAATATGCCCTTTTGATTCCTCCAGGTTCTCAAGAGAGGCTACATAAAGTCTTGACAGCTTTATAGGATATTTTACATCTGCTGGCAGGCTTATGGTTAGCTGCTTCCAGCCTTCCCAATCTATGTTTTTGGCAACGTCTGCAACAAATGTATTACCCTCGTCGTCAATAAGCCTTGCCCTAAGCCATTTATCTGATTTGTCGCCGAAAACAGACAGCTTTAAGGCTATAGGTGTTCCTTCTATTTCAAAGGGCTTCTCAAATTCTAAATAGGCGGCGTTTGTGGTGTCATTTACTGGGAAGTGATATTTTAAATCGATGGCTTTGCTTCCTTCGGTATAGGTGTGATTATTGTACTCTACAGAGCCTGTAACAACCTGCGGATAGCCTACAAACTTAATAGGCTCCTCAGTTTTCTCAAAGGAGGACAGCATAACGTTCTTGCCGCCTACATAAACCTCGATATATGTAGAAATATCCGCAGCAGTACATTTTATATAGCCCTTGCCAAACTCGTCAGCGTAGAAGCTGCTGTTATCTACATGCCCAATGTTAGCAGGGGCAACCTGATACCAAACCCCTGCTTGGAGGGGAAATGAGTTACCGTCGTTGTCTATGCCCGTAAAGGACAGTTTGCTCTCGGCGCCTTCGGACAGCTTAATAATATTTTGTGATGGCACAATTTCTGTTAGCTTTTTTGTGGTAACTATAGCCTGACCGGCAAGATTCTTGTAGCTTGCAATAATTTTTGTTTCACCAAGCTTAGCAGGAATGAAAATATCTCCGTTAAAAACACCGTTGGGGTCGTTTGAGGAGATTACTACCTCCTTGCTGTCAATGCTTATTCTGTGGTTGTACTTATCAATGCCGTACACCTCAACCTTGACAGGCACGTCCTTGAATACCGTTGAGGTTGTAGGCTTGACTATTAGCTTTTCAATTTCCCCAATGGGAGCAGTATCAAAAACCCCAAGGGCGTTTACAACCTTACGCTCTGCTCCGTCGGAGGGGGTGTTTACAACCTTGAAGTAGTTTGTTTGGGCACTTTTGATTGCCATAGTGGTAGAGCCGCCACCGTCTAGGTGAATAGCGTCATATGCGCCATGCTTTAAAAGTAGCTCCCCAAGCTCTTGATGAGATACACCAATGGAGTGGGTTCTTCCGTCAACCGCCATTAAAATGACTTGTTTTTTATCCTTTGTAATGCCTATAGCCGTTCTGGGGTGCTTGCCGTTAATTATTTCCTTAGAGTCGCTTACGATTTTGCCTTCCTGTAAAATTTTTGCACCGCCGCCAATGGCAGACTTTATATTATTAAAATCAACTCCGGACACAACCTTAAGCTGTGCCTTTTGCCCCGGCCTAAAGAATCCTGTGAAGCCGTCGGTGGTTTTTTCGTTCATAACGATGACATAGCCGTTCTCGGGAACCTTAACAAGCTCTCCTTTTTTGCTGACGTAGGAAATAGCGTCATTTTCGATTACAACCTTGCCTAGGTTAGGAAAAGCGGAGTCAATAAAGGCTGTATCTGTAAAAGCCTTACGGTTTATGCATATGGGCATAACCATGTCAGTAATTTTATTGATAGCATAAATTCCAACGGGATTTTTGCCGTCCACTAGAAAATCTATTTTGGAGCTTAAGTATGTAATAAATGGGATATTGTCCTTGGTCAAATAAAAAGAGGCAAAATCGTTTTGGTTTTCATTAACAAGGGAATTTAGGGAGATTAGCATGTTGTCCCTAAAAACAGGGCCAAGAGTGGCGGAGTATTTTCCTTTCATTCCGAAAAAGTCACCGTTTACTCCGGCAACGGCGAAGTTGTCAGCTAAAATCTTTGCCGCCGGCTCCTTTAAGCCGTATTCTGTCTTGGACTCCACGGGCTTGATGGATACGTATTCGTCAGTCAAATTAATTCTCGTAATAAAAATGTCCAAAAGTCCGCTGTCTGTAACCTGTTGAATTTTCTCATATGTAACGCCGGAGGTTATGGCTTCATTATAATACGTCTCGAAAAGCGTTTCAGCGCTAACCGGCAGAGTAAGATTTAAGCACATAATTCCAACTATTAATGGCTTAACAGCTTTTTTAATAAAATTCATATCAACTCTCTCCTTGAAAATTTTTACTTTCTAGATGCTACTCTTGAAGTATTCAAAAATTTTTGTATGGTAACATTAACACAAAAACGCTGGTTTTTCAATAATATTATTTTCCATGAGTGAATTTCAAAGAATAATGTCCTCTTTTTCACGCCTATTTATTCCCATGCCGAATAAAAAATCCTGTACCGCCACTTTAAGGGCAGGGAAGCGCTTCATGTACCCTTGGGAAACGGCGAATTTAGCCTCATCCTGGCAAAGCTTTAGAATTTCCATGTCCTTATAAATGTTTGCGATTTTAAACTCGGGCATACCATGCTGTCTTGTACCGAAAAAATCGCCGCTCCCTCGTAATTCAAGGTCAAGGGCGGAGAGCTTAAAGCCGTCGGTGGTTTCCTTCATTGCCTTCATGCGCTGTTTTGTTACTTGGGACTTAGAATCGGTAACGAGAATACAGTATGATCTATGGCTGCCACGTCCAACCCTTCCCCTAAGCTGGTGAAGCTGGGAAAGGCCGAACCTTTCTGCATTTTCAATAAGCATGATTGTAGAATTAGGTACGTTTATACCTACCTCTATAACTGTGGTTGATACGATTATATGCAGCTCGCATCTTGAAAACTGCTCCATGATTTCCTGTTTTTCAGAATTTTTCATTTTGCCATGAAGAAATGCTACATTGTATTCGTGAAATTCCTTTTGAAGCTTTTCTGTGTAGGTGAGAACGGCTTCCAGTTCAAGCTTTTCGTTTTCTTCAATGAGCGGGCAAACGACATATGCTTGTCTGCCTTGCTCTAATTCCTTTTTTATAAAGCCGTAGGCTCTTTGTCTGTGGGAGGAGGTGACGCAGTAGGTGTCTATCTTCTGTCTGCCCGGTGGGAGCTGGTCAATAATTGAAATGTCCAAGTCACTATACAGTATGAGCGCCAGCGTCCTTGGAATAGGGGTAGCAGACATAACCAGTACATGAGGGTGGGCGCCTTTTTCTGCTTTTTCAGCAAGAACCGCTCTTTGCCTTACGCCAAAGCGGTGCTGCTCATCTGTTACCACAAGGCCAAGGCGACTGATTTCCACGTCGGCGTAAAGCACTGCATGGGTGCTAATAAGTAAACAGGGAAGGGGAGAGGTTAGCATATTGTGTATATGGTCACGCTCCGCTTTTTTTGTTGAGCCTGTTAAAATAAAGACCTCTATCCCAAGCTTCACAAAAATCTCACATACGGATTTAAAGTGCTGCTGCGCCAAAACCTCGGTCGGTGCCATAAGAGCGGCTTTATAGCCGTTTTTTATTGCCACATAGCATATAATGAGAGCAACAGCAGTTTTTCCGGAACCTACATCTCCTTGAATCAGCCGGTTCATTTGCTTGCCTTGCCTTAAATCCTCAAAAAGCTCATTTACAACCTGCTGCTGGGCATTAGTTAGCTCAAAGGGCAAGGCTGCAAGAAGTGGTCTTATATCTAAATCCACAAAAGGTATGCTCTTTTTTGCCTTGGACACTCGCTCTTTAATTCCCCATAATCCAAGCTGCATAAGAAACAGCTCATTAAAGGCAAGCCGCTTTCGTGCGGAAAAAAAAGAGTTTTCGTCAGAAGGAAAGTGGATATTTCTTATAGACACTCTGTAGCCGTCTAAGCTGTGCTTGACTAAAATTTCCTCAGGGATAAATTCTTTTATTAAATCAGATGATTCCGCATATTCTATGGCAGTTTTTATAAAGCTTCTTAAGGTGCTCTGAGTCATACCGTAGGTTAGTGGATATACAGGGACAATTCTTGCGCTGCTCAAAAGCTCCTTCTGGCTGATTTTTTCAAACTCTGGGCTAACCATTTGGAATTTTCCCGATGCCTTTATTATTTTTCCGAAAAAAAAATACTCCTCCCCTTTACGGAAGGTGTATATTAGATGCTTTCTGTTAAACCATATTAATTCCAGCTCTGTATTTTCCTGTGTGTCTTTAACCTTAAGCTTTGTAAGTATCTTTCCCTTGGCGGTAGTGTTTTCTGCAGAGGTTGTTATTCTGCATCTTACGGTAACAGAGGTATCCTCCTCCAGCTGGGAAAGTGGCGTTACCATACTTCTGTCCTCATAATCCCTTGGGAAGTGATTTATCAAATCCTTAACCGTAAAAATATTCAGCCTATTAAGTGTGGCTGCACTTTTTGGGCCAATGCCCTTTAGAATGGTAATACTGCTATCCAGGCTCATAATAATACTATCCTTATCTGGTTTTTTGCCAATAATGAAACAGCCTTAATAGGATTTTCATGAAACACAAAATATGTGTTCCAAGTATATCCCATTAAGGCAGTAGATAAACTATTCTACACTAACTACATAATCCGTACCAATAAGTCCACCGTTATGAAGCTCAACCTCCAGGCCGTCATGCTCCTGCAAAACCTGTTCATATATTTCATTAGCTCGAGCTTCGGAAATATTTTTGCCGTAATATATGCTTATTATCTCTGAATCCTCGCTTAGCATTTCCTTTATTATAAGTTTAAGGGCGGAGTCAGCGTCATTGCCCAAGTCTATAGCCTTATGATTAAGGAGACATGTCAATACACCGTCCTTGCTAAAAAGCTGGCCGGAGTTAACATGATTTATAGATTCCGTCATTTTCTCTAAGTTGTGCTCAAGCTGGGCAGTAGGCAAGAAGCTTATTAAAGCGGCCAGCCCTTCGGGCAAGGATTTTGTTGGCAAAATATGTATTTCCTTTTTTGATTTGGAAATAATATCACCAAAATAATCTTCGTCCATGTTCATGCTGTTTGGAAGGAGTATTACAATATTCTCTTCCATTTTTTCAAGTGCACTGGAAATGCTTTCCTTTTCGGGGAGCATAGGCGTTGCACCTTCAATGACTACGTTTGCCCCAAGGCTTTTAAATGCCTCACGCATACCTACACCGTCGGATATAACAATAAATCCTACTTCCTTATTAAAAAAGCCTTCCTCCTCCTTATGCCCGTCAAAAAAATTTATAACGTCCTCAGAAGGAGTAGAAGCGCCTTCTCCAAAGGTTAAGGCAGAGTGCTGCAGCTTCATGTTTTCTATTTTCAAATTACTAAGAGGGCCATAGACTAATGCCTTCTCCAAAACCTGACCAGGGTGATTTGTGTGAACATGTATTTTAACCACAGGCTCGTCTACAACCAAAACAATACTGTCTCCAATACTGTCCAAATATTTTTGCATGTCAACTTCTGAAAAAGATTTCTCATCTTTAAGGTCAATAAAAAATTCCGTACAGTACGCAAATTTTATCTCCTCGGAGGATATGCTGTCAAAATTAGCAGAAGGAATGTCCTGAGCCTTTTGTGCTACAACCTCGTTTACAGAAACCTCGCCTTGTATGGAAATAGCCTTAATAGCCCCCTCCAGCATAGTTAACAGCCCCATACCTCCGGCGTCTACAACCCCTGCCTTTTTAAGCTGGGGCAGCATATCCTGTGTTCTCTGCAAAACTTGACTGGTATGGTTAAATACCTCTGCAAAAATTTCTTCAAGGTCGTCAAGGTAGTAGGAGCAGTCCACAGCTTTTTCGGAAATAGCCTTGGAAATGGTAAGCATTGTGCCCTCACGAGGCTTCATTACCGATTTATAGCCCATTTCAGTGGATTTTACACAGGCGTTTTTTATATCCTCTGGAGAGGCTTTTGACTTGCCCTCCAAGCCCTTTGCGAAGCCACGGAAAAGCTGGGACAAAATAACCCCGGAGTTTCCTCTTGCTCCTCTTAAGGAGCCGCTGGCTGCCGCCTTGGCTACAGTATACACATTATCTGTGTCAACAAGGCTAACCTCCCTAGCGGCAGCGAGAGCCGTAAGGGACATATTTGTACCTGTATCCCCATCGGGTACAGGGAAAACATTTAAATTATCAACTATATGCTTTTGAAGGCTTAACTCATTTGCAGCGCAAATAATCATTTTTTTAAGTAAATGCCCATCAATAAATTTTAAGCTCAACTGCTGCTTCCTCCCTTGCAAAATGCGGCCTATGCGGCCAGAATAAATTAAAGATTAACTCTTACACTCTCAACAAAAATGTTTATTTGCTTAACCAAAAGGCCAACGCTGTCCTCCACCTTGTACTTTACCGTGCTAATAAGAGTGTCGCAAACTGCCGAGATATTGGTTCCATATTCAACAATTATATGCATGTCAATCACAAGGCTGTTTTCGCTTATAGAAAGCTTAATGCCCTTTGATAGACTTTCACGCTTTAGAAGCCTTACGATTCCGTCGGTAACGTTTTTGGCGGCCATACCGGCAATCCCTGCACAGTCCATGGCGGCTAGGCCGGCTGTTCTTGCAATAACCTCGTTATCTATGGTTATAACTCCAAATTCGTTTTTAAATTTAGAAGTCATGGAACTCTAACCTCCTTAAATCTTAATAACTTAATTATAAGTGTTAATTATTTTTTTTCAAGAAAAATTCAAAAATATTTGCAATTTTTTTATTATCTGCTATAATACTGTACATTAACTAAATTGTAGGAGGTTTAATATGGCAAAGTGTGAGATTTGCGATAAGGGGATAAGGACTGGTCACCAAATTAGTATTACCAGAAGCCAAGTTTCCAGACGTGCAAACAGAATTTGGAAGCCAAATATTAAGAAAATTAAAATAATTGATAACGGCACACCAAGAACAATAAAGATTTGTACTAGCTGTTTGCGTTCCAATAAGGTTACAAGAGCAATATAAGTTTTGGAAGAATTATTTAGAAAAATTTTAAAGGCTTGCGGAAGGATTTTTAAAATCCATTGACGCAAGCCTTTTTTTTATCAGAATAACAGTAATGGGAGTAAGCGAGAAATTTGTGCCGTCTCAAAAAAAGAAAACCCAAAACCCCACAACAACGGCTATAGCAGCAATAAAGTATCCCCAAACAGGAAAAAGCAGCACAATAAACATTCCAACTCCCATAGACATCAACATCAACCCAGAAACTCTCTTAAACCCACGCATACTACTCCCCCTCCCGTTAGGCATAAAAATTATCTACATTAATAATGTAAGCTCTACTAAACTATAGCGGCTTGTTCGACTGCATAGAACTCACGTTTAAAATAACATTATATTCAAAAATAAAAAAAGGGTGACTATGAAATCACCCAATCCTCA
>CAYWBF010000083.1:0-9151 GCA_964456085.1 uncultured Eubacteriales bacterium | reverse complement strand
TGAGCAGGTTAAGGAGAAGGAGGGGGCAAAAATTATTTCCCGGTTATCAAAAAGCGGAGGAGAGCTTGTTGCCTTACTTGCTATTGAAGGCAAGGCATTGAAATCAGAAGAATTTTCCCAGTTTATGGAAAAGGTTATGATCGACTCCTCTGTGTCTGATTTGATTTTTATTATTGGAGGCTCCTTTGGGGTATCCAAGCAGGTTTATGAAAGAAGCAATATACTTATAAGTTTTTCAAAAATGACCTTTCCTCATCAGTTAATGAGGGTTTTTTTGTTGGAGCAGATTTATCGGGGTATGAAGATTATGCGGAATGAGGTTTATCATAAATAATAATTAGGGGGATTAAATGGATTATACAGCAGTAGTAGGCGCATATAACGTGGATATTACAGGTATAGCCGCTAAAGCTCTTGTAATGCAGGAGTCCAATATAGGCGATGTAATAATTTCACCGGGAGGTGTTTCCCGAAATATTTGCGAAAATTTGGGGCGATTGGACGTCCCTGTTAAGTTTATTTCAATATTTGGTAAGGATGGTTTTTCAAAAACTGTTTTTGATTCTCTTTCCGACTGTGGAGTGGATTATGGCTCCTCTGTCTTTTCTAAGGAGGTTTCGACAAGCTTTTATATATCTCTTATAGACAGTAACGGAGACATGAAACTTGCGCTAAATGATATGAAAGCCATTGAAAAATTGTCTCCTCAAATGCTGGAAGAAAGATTGGACGTACTTTTGGGTGCTAAAATAATTCTGGCAGATTGTAACCTGTCAAGTGAAACGCTGGAATATTTGTCACACCTGTCCCCTCCCCTATTTCTTGAAGGGGTATCAGCAGTAAAGGTTGTTAGAATCAAAAACTTTTTACAAAATGTCCATACTATAAAAATTAATAAAAATGAGGCCATTGCTTTAACGGGTATGAATAATATTCATGACTGTGCTAAATATATAATTGACCAGGGCACGAAGCGTGTTTTTATTACAATGGGTGAAGAAGGCTCTATGTACTATGACGGCAATGTAATGGAAACCTCACCATCAATCAATTTTGGAATAATTAACGCCTCCGGCGCAGGAGATGCTTATTTTGCCGGCGTCGCATATGCATACTTAAACGGCTTAAGCATAAGAGAAACCCTGACGTTTTCATCCGTGATGGCTGCCTTGGCTATGAATAGCAAGGACACGGTTAACGGCTTGATAAACAAAGCCAAAGTAATTGAATTAGCTAGGGAGTTTGAGGGAGTGTAGTTCCCCAAAGCCTAAGTTTAGTCCACGTTTTACTGTTCCTATTTAGGAACAATACATAGTCTACTACTTTATTATTATAATTATTGGAGGTTAAATATGAACATCAATAAGCATTTAGAAATTTCAAAGGAAGTTGAAGAGGCTCTTTTTAACAAAAAGGCGGTTGTGGCTTTAGAATCAACAATTATTTCCCACGGCTTCCCCTACCCTCAAAATCTGGAGTGTGCATTGGACTGCGAAAATGCAGTACGAGAAAACGGAGCAGTGCCTGCTACTATTGGAATTATAAAGGGCAAGCTTAAGGTTGGCTTGTCTAAGGAAGAAATCGAATATTTTGCCCAATCAAGAGAAATGGCAAAGGTTAGCAGAAGGGATTTAAGTGTTTTGGTAGCCCTAGGCAAAGATGGAGCAACCACAGTAGCCTCAACAATGATAATCGCCGATATGGCAGGTATCCCTATTTTTGCTACAGGAGGTATAGGCGGCGTTCACCGTGGTGCACAAGAAACCTTTGACATTTCAGCCGACCTAATGGAGCTTGCTTCTACAAACGTCGCTGTTGTATGTGCCGGAGCTAAGTCAATACTGGATATTGGCTTAACTCTTGAGGTGCTTGAAACACATGGTGTACCTGTCTTAGGCTACAAAACCACCGACTTTCCTGCTTTCTACACAAGAAAGAGCGGCTTCGGGGTAGACTTCCGTTGCGACTCTGAAAAAGAAGTGGCAAATATCTTAAAATCACGAGAAAGCCTTGGCTTAAATGGCGGTGTTCTTATTGCGAACCCAATTCCAGAGGAATATGCCATGAACGAGGAATACATTAATGCTCGGATTGAGCAAACAATCCATGATGCAGAGGCGCAAGGTGTACGTGGCAAGGCTGTAACCCCATTTATTTTATCAGCTCTTTACGAAAAAACAGAAGGAAAATCTGTAGTAGCTAATAAACAGCTTGTTTTAAATAATTGCAGAGTCGCCGCAAAAATCGCTGTAGCACTGGCAGAGTCTAAATAATGATGCTAAATACAAAAAAGCCCTTCGGGGCTTTTTTTATATTGCATAATAAATCCTACTGCCTATTTTTCAAAAATATTTGTAATTGATTGTTATTATGATATAATCATATATTATGAAATTTATAAATAAAAGAGATATTTTAATTATTGCTGTGCTTCTTTCATTATGCGGTGCTTTGGCTCTTGTATTTTCAAGTAAGCTTTTAGACGAGGGTGCTTATGCAGAAATATATTACTATCAAGATTTGCTTGAGGTAATAGATTTATCAAAGGCCCAAGAAAAAACCCTAAGCTATCCACAAGCGCCTAGTGTTGTAATCCAGGTTACTAAAAAGGGAGAAATATTTTTTAAGTCCTCGGATTGCCCCGACAAAATATGCGTTAAGTCAGGCAAGCTAAATAAAGCAGGCCATACAGCCGCCTGTCTGCCAAAGGGAATTTTAATAAAAATAATCTCGTCTAAGGGTGATAATGTTGACATTATCATATCTTAATTTCTGAGATAGCGCCGAAAATATTTACAATAAAAAAGGACTCACTAATGGATAATGACAGTAACCTAAAAAAAACAAAGAAACTTACATTGCTGTCACAGCTTTTTGCTGCTGCCATAGTATTGTCCTTTATTGAGGGTGCCTTTCCGCCTATCCCCTTTTTTCCTCCCGGGGTAAAGCTTGGGCTTGCTAACGTAGTTGTTATGTACTCACTATTCTTTCTTGGGAAGAAGGAGGCATTTATTATTACTTCCCTGAAGGCTATGTTTGTATTTCTCATTCGAGGTGGGACGGCAGGTATTTTAAGCTTTTCTGGCAGTTTGTTGTCATTTTTAATTATTTTTATACTGATGGCTATCCTTAAGGAGAATGCTTCTTACACGCTCCTAAGTGTTTTAGGAGCTGTTTTTCACAATATGGGGCAATTTCTGGCTATTAGCTTAATATTCGGCAGCTTTGTTTTAGCCGCCTATTTGCCTGTACTAATCATTATGGGAATTTTAGCCGGGATTGCTACGGCTACTGTTTTGAAATATATTTTACCAGCCTTTGAGCGGTTAAAAAGAGCGAAGTTATTATGAAAAAGGTATTAATACTATTATTTGCTATAATTTTATCTGGCTGCAGCAAAAAATCAGAAGGAACACGACACGAAGCTGAGTCTTTACTATTTTTTGATACGGTAACAAAAATTGTCGCATACACGGAAACTCAAAAGGAATTTGACGATGCCGCAGCTTTAATATTTAATGAGCTGCGTACATATCATGAGCTTTACAATATCTACAAGGACTACGACGGCATAAATAACCTCAAAACCATAAACGACAACGCCGGTATACAACCAGTTAAGGTAGATAAAAAAATAATTGACCTACTTCTTTTTTCAAAGGAGCAATATACCAAAACCGGCGGCACAGTTAATGTTGCTTTTGGCTCTGTGCTTAAAATATGGAAGCAGTACAGAGAGGAAGGCATTGAAAATCCGGAAAACGCCAAGCTCCCAAGTATTGAGGAGCTTAAGGCGGCTAATGAATATACCAACATTGATGACGTAATAATTGATCCTCAAGCCTCTACTGTATTTTTGAAGGAAAAAAATATGAGCCTTGACGTAGGGGCTGTGGCTAAAGGCTATGCCGTGGAAAGGGCTGCAGACACAGCAATACAGAGTGGTTTTGTATCCGGATTAATTAGCGTAGGTGGGAATGTTAAGGCTTTGGGCAAAAAAGACGTTGGCGGTCTTAACGACTGGAATGTTGGGGTTCAAAATCCTGACAATAATGGACAGCCAATTCTTAAGGTTTTGTATGTACACGACTTTTCTGTTGTGTCTAGCGGAGATTATCAGCGCTATTACACAGTTGACGGAAAAATGCACCACCATATTATTAGTACAGATACTCTTTTTCCTGCTTCCTATTATTCGGGAGTTACAATAATCAGTCTTGACTCTGGAATTGCTGATGCTTTATCTACAGCTGTTTTTAATATGCCCTTTGAGGAAAGTAAAAAATTCATTGAGGAACAGGCGGATACATATGCTATTTGGATTTTCAAAGATGGGGAGATTAAATATAGCAGAGGTGCTGAGGATTTTTTTAATAAAAGGTAGAATAGGCATTTTACCTCATATTTCTTAAATATTACCTGTATACAAAGCTTTTTCCCTAGGCTATAATGGGCTAGTGTTAAACAATATGAAACGTGAAACTTGCTTCGCAGTTTAATTCGACTTCGTCGAACTCACGTTAAAAAACTGTTTTACCTGGGGGATAATATGAAAACAATGAAAAAGAGTACGGTATACGTGGAAACAGTAGCTACGGTAACATGTAATATGTGCGGCGAAGAAATAAAGGTTAACCAGTTCGGATATTTTGACGAATATGTTACCATAGAAAAAACCTGGGGTTATGGGTCACGTTATGACGGCGAAACACACTCCATTGACCTATGTGAAAATTGCTATACTGAAATGTTAAAGAAATTAAAAATAAATGTGCTTTCTCAAGATAACTAAAAGCAAGTAAAAAGCGGTGTATACTCCAATACACCGCTTTTTTGCGTCCTATTATAAAATTTTCATTTACATTTTATTAAGACTTCAGACAGAATTCACTTTTGTATTTTATTATTTCTTTATTGAAAAAATTTCCAAATACGAAAGGAGAACAAACTTTATGTTAAACAACAATGTAAATAATTTTTCAGATGAAGCAACGGAGGAAAATAATGAAGTTGTAATTTATACATATCCTACCTCCAAGAAAAACAGCAGGTTTTCAAAAAAGACAGTTATAACGGTGGCTGCCTGTATGTGGCTCTCCTTCTGCTCAGCCTTCGCCGGAGCTGCCTTAGGCAGTAACTCTTTTGAAAGCAAAGCCAGCAATGTTTCAACAGGAACAGTAAGTCAGTCAATAATCAAAACCACTAACCAAAGCAGTCCCTCTGTGGGCTTATCCATTTCAGACATAGCAGAGCTGACTTCTGATTCTGTGGTGGAAATCTCAACCGAAACAGCCGTAACAAGTACACGAATGAGACAGTTCATTTCAAAAGGCGCAGGCAGTGGCGTTATTATTTCCTCTGACGGATATATAGTAACCAACAACCACGTTATTGATGGTGCTACAAAAATACACGTTAGGCTGTCCGACGGCAAAACATATGAAGCCACATTAAAAGGCAAAGATGCCCAAACAGACTTGGCAGTAATAAAAATCGATGGAGGCAATCTAACCCCAGCCGTTATAGGTACGTCAAGCGCCTTAAAGGTAGGCGAGCTGGCAGTAGCCATAGGTAACCCCTTAGGAGAACTTGGCGGTACGGTAACAAACGGAATAATAAGTGCCTTAGACAGAGAAATAACAATTGACGGCGAAACCATGACCCTACTTCAAACAAATGCGGCCATTAACCCGGGAAATTCCGGCGGAGGGTTATTTAATTCTAAAGGAGAGCTTATTGGTATAGTAAATGCTAAATCCAGCGGCTCTGACATAGAGGGGATAGGCTTTGCCATTCCTATTGACATAGCAAGGAAGGTGATTTCGGAGTTGACAGAAAAGGGATATGTAAGCGGCAGACCCGGCTTAGGTGTTTCCCTTATTGACATTACAAACACCACAACTGCTATAATGTACAGGGTATCCAAGCTGGGTGTTTACGTGGCAGAGGCAGAGCAAAATTCCTCCCTTAAAGCAGGAGATTTGATTTTATCTATTAATAACTACCCTATACAATCCTCTGCAGATGTAAAGTCTGCACTTAAAAATCAAAAAATAGGGGATGAAATATCAGTAAAGGTGCTACGAGGTAATGTACAGGAGACATTAACAGTTAAGCTAATTGAATTAAAAAGCTCTTAATAAAAAAAACTATGATTGCACAAAAAAAGGCTGGTACCTGTTGAAGTGCTTTCTTCAACAGGCACTAGCCTGCTTATTCTTCGCCAACAAAAAAATTTTACTGGCAAAAAACTAAAGTATATTCTTGACTATTCCAAAGTTTTTTTGTATTATTAATTAGAAATCTTGCTGTGCAGATGTGGTTCAGTGGCAGAATGTCGGCTTCCCAAGCCGAAGATGCGGGTTCGATTCCCGTCATCTGCTTAGAAATGTTTAAATGATTTCTATTTTATGTATTTGTGCAGTCCCTAATGATGAAATACAAAAAGCGTCTAATACTTATTCTATAAGTATTAGACGCTTTTTCATTTTACTCTTTTACAGCTCATCAAGAAAATGTTGCAGGTCTTGGGCGTGCCTTGTTTCTGTTTCTGCAAAATCTCTGAAGCATGATGCAAGCTTTTCGTCCTTAACCTGCCTTTGATAGTTCATGTAGTCTCTTATTCTTTCCTGTGTGTCAAGCAATGCTTTCGTTAATATATCCTCTCTGGTCATATGCATATTAATCAAATCCTTTTTTAGATAATAATATTTAAAATTCCCAAAGTTAATAATATTATGCATTGTGACACTGTAGCAATTCCAGGTATTTTCAAAATTGCTATGTCAAAAAATTAAAATGGCAGCCTTCCTGAATGCACATTTCCTTAAAATACTTATTTTCCATTGGAATCCATAGCCTCTGAAAATTCTTAGCCATGCTCTCACCATTTCTTTTTACGATTCTATCAAGCTGGGTTTCGCTCTGGGTTGAAAGAAACACTCTCAAATCGTAGGGTTGTCCGAAGTAAGGATGAAGGCTATAGGAGCCTTCCACCACAAGCATTTTTTTAGGATTGACTTTAGCTTGACCTGTTAATGCCATAGCCTTACAGCTAAATACGCCGTAAGAAAATTCCTCTTCCTGAGAAAGCTTGGAAATCACCTCATCCTTAAAGCGCTCATAGTCAATATTTCCACCAGGTTGAGACAACCTATCCTCTGTTCGTTTTACCGGAGGAAGAAAAAAATCGTCCATTTTTATAACACAGCAGTCATAAGCAACAGCTAAACCATTGGCAAGGCTGCTTTTACCAGAGGCACAGCAGCCATCAATAGCTATAATTGGGTTTGGCTTTCGCTCTAACAAACTGTCTATTGCCTTAAGCAAGGGTGAGTAAAATGGTAACAGCTCATTATATTCCATAGTTAACCTCTAAGCATTAGCCGTATATCTATATCGCTTTAGCGCTATAACAACCACAGGAACTACAATTATGTGCAATATTATTCCGGGTACAGCCTTAATAAAAGCGCCGCTAAGAAAAATCGCAAAGGTAAAGGGCTTTCCGGCTATTCCAAATAGAATAAAGGAGGCTATACCCCAAACTATTCTTCCCCCAAGCATTGAAAGTAGCAAAGATATGTATACATTTATATTGGTTTTAGGCAGCTTCTCATATAAATATCCTGCTAAAAACCCATATACAGCAAGCTCAAACGACATAGAGATAGCAATAGGAAACATAACAGGCATTCCGGCAATAGCGGAACGCAAAACAGGTGACAGAAAACCTACAATAGCCCCAATCTGTGGCCCACAAATAAAGCCGCATATAAGCACAGGTATGTGCATGGGGGCAAGCATACTTCCGACTACAGGGATTTGCCCAGTAAAATACGGCATAAAGTAGCCAAGAGCAATAAAGAAGCCTGCCAGAGCAATTCTTCTTGTCATGGATTGATCTTTCATTTTAACCTCCAAAAAAGGCCATGAGGGCATAGTCTAATTCAATTCAAATGTAAGCGTGGAAAACACCTGCATTTGAGTAGCATAACTAGACTATAGCCTTCATGGCCTATTTAATAAAATATATTTTTTAAATACGAATCAGCTTCATGCTGAAAATAATAGATGCATTATATCATCACTATTAAAGTTTTGCAAATTAACTTTAATATTATTATAAAAATTCAAGGAAAATTATGAACATTGTTGACATACTTAATAAATATGTTATTATAAGAATATTATCAATCAAGGGGGAGTAGACGTGAAGATTTCAACAAAGGGAACTTATGGAATGATTGCTTTAATTGATATTTGTATAAACTCTGAAAACAATAAGGTTGTAACCGTTAATAGCATTTCAGAGCGTCATAACATTTCAAAAATTTATTTAGAGCAAATTGTAGGCTCTTTAAAAAAGAACGGAATAATTACCAGCAACAAAGGGCCTAGAGGTGGCTACAAGCTTAATCAAAGCCCTGAGGCTATAAAAATATCTGATGTCATTAAGGCGCTAGAGGGTAACATTTTTGAGGTGCCGGACTTTAAAAATGTGGAAAATGACGTATGTAAGTTTCTTGAAGCAAATCTCTGGGGGCAAATTAAGCTAAATTTAGAATCGTATTTAAGCAAAATAACTTTAATAGACTTAGTAGATGATTATAAAAAAACAAATAACAACCTTATGTTTTACATTTAATAAATGGCTGTATTAAAATTGTTTTAAAGGCTGCTTTTCCGAGGTGATTAAAACACTAAGGAAATAGCGGCTTTTTATTTTTCCTTAGATCATGTTAATAACTGATGTAGACAATAGGCAAATTTCATAATATAATTCAAAGAAAAATTTCTGAGGTCAGTATGTTATTTTTTATAACTAAGTCACATGAAGCGGCGAAAAAGATAATCGGGAGCTACAAGCTTAAGAGAAATATGTCCGTTCATAACTTTTCCCTCTACATTGGGAGGAATGAAGCCTTAATTATTGAGGAAGGGGCTAGGGGCTGCGTAGCTGCAGCTTTTATGCTAACCCTACTTGGGAGTAAGCTTGCCTGTGGTGATTTCTTGATTAATCTTATTTATAAGGAAGAAACTAATTCCACAGAGTACCATAACTGCCTAAAATATACCTCGCATCAAGAATTAGGCAAGAACATTTTCCCTGACATGCTATTTAGGCATGACTTTATAGAAAATGATTTAT
>CAYWBF010000082.1:0-9158 GCA_964456085.1 uncultured Eubacteriales bacterium | reverse complement strand
CATCTCGCAATAGGTCAGATGGCAATACATAGGACTAATTTTAAAAGTACTGCCGCTTTAAAATTACGAGATTATTGTTCTAGGGGTATACCATTTATTTATACCGCTGATGATCCTGATTTTCCTGAGGGAACAAAATATATTTACAAAATTACATCAGATGAACAACCTGTTAATATTGAAGAAATTGTTAACTTCTATACCAATATATATAATGAGGATTATGTATCTTATTTAAAAAAATATGCTAAAGATAATTTAACATGGGATATTAAAATGAAGCAAATAATTGAGTTTATCGAATCGCATAAAAAAGGCTACTAATGCAGTTTAGCATAGTAGCTCTTTTTTGTTGTATTTTTGGACTTGGAAGCAACTCATCAGAAGGCCTAATTTATATCAGACTGGTTATCTTCTTATTCTGAAACAAGGACCTCCTCT
The DNA here is from genome assembly GCA_964456085.1 of uncultured Eubacteriales bacterium. Taxonomy (GTDB): domain Bacteria; phylum Bacillota; class Clostridia; order Lachnospirales; family CAYWBF01; genus CAYWBF01. The sequence continues at coordinate 8,717 of CAYWBF010000082.1, read as the reverse complement.
GAGGATGGTTCTACTACATCAGCTTGCTCAGTTGTTGATATTTCTGTTGGAGTATCTGTATATTCATTTTGTTCTGTTTGCTCTGACTCCTTTGAGTATTCATTTGTCAAAGACTCAATATTCTCACGTATTTCAAAAAAATCCCCAGGAGTATCCATAAACTGAACATCAAAACCTTCATCAGAGTTTTTAACAAATACAACATTTGCACCTTGATATCCCATAAATGTTGCAGGCTCATTATACAATTCGGTAACAGAATACATTATGCTAATATGAAAATCCTCGTCTTCCCAGTCAGCATGTGGATTAATTGTTCCCATAAATCTAAACATAGCTACTCCTGCTGTCGTTTCATCAAAGTCTTGAGCAATATGCATAAAATATGGCTCCGAACTATTTGAATAAACAGCTTCAGCTAATGCAAATGACATTTCTGCCCTATTTTCACTCACACCAAGAATCGCTTTAGCGTTGGTTTCAGCCCCTAAATCTCCATATAATGGGTATATGCCTCTAAGAGAGGTATCGGGTTCAAGATATACCTCGTTTGCAGCTACCAACTCTATATACACTTCTTTGTTGTAGTTTTGCTCATCGTACATGTTAACGTCCATAGGAGACTTTTTAAAAGAAACATTTCCTGTTTTTGATACAATGATTGGTTTTATCGTTACTTTTACAGGTACATTACTTTTGTTTGTAAAACTAAGAGGCTCAGAAAAAATCTGGGAGTGTGTATCATCTACAAGTGAATATGGGTCTATCACTATATCTGGTTTAACTGATACATCATATGAAACAATTATGTTATTTTCAAACTCAAAAATACCGGGCAATGAAGTAATGTCTGTTGAAGTTTCACTTGAAATAGATTCTGAGGATTGCTCTAACGAGGAACCTATGACGCTATTGGGAGTAAATATCGTAGCAACTGATACTAAAGTTACTACTAATAGTTTTAAGGTTTTATTAAAGCTCATTCTCTTAAGTCCCCCTTTTTCAAATAATATATCTGTTTAATTTGATAAAACCCTCCCAGGTTACTGGGAGGGTTTTTAAGATGCTATTTTGTAAAACACTAAATTAAGTTGTTACTTTTTAAGCTGGATTATAATACTCGTATTGGGATTACCATTTTTGCCGGCGAAATTAACCTTGTAAAAATTACCAGATGTGGTTAGCCCATTAATAGCAGTTGCAGGCAAAGTAAATGTTCTTGCTAGTGAGTTATACATTGTTGCACCTAGGGCTGTAGTACAAGTAGTTGAAGAAGTACCATATAATATGCTACTAATACCATTTGCTTCACCGGTGCCAGAACCATAATTAAAGTTTATAACAAAATTGCCAGTTGCCGTTCCAGTAATAGTATAAACCTCAACGCCACCAACAGAGGTATGTGTTTGCGAAGCACCTCCGGCGTTAACGCTGGCAACTGATGCAGGAACATTTGCGGGTGCAGGGGTAGACATATCAGATATAGAGCAAAGGCCTCCTGGATTACTTGCAGCTTTAATAGCATTATTGGAATCACGAAGACCATCAAGCATAACAGTAGTTAAACCAGTAACTTTAAAAGTCACTGTTACTTTAATGTCATTAGCTACCCAATTTGCATTTGGGTTAACCTTGCCCATTAAACGAAAGCTAGCAATACTTGTGGTCTTTTCGGTAGCGGTAACACCTGTTGTATTGCCAAGATAGTCAAATTGAAATTTGGGTGTACCACTATCATCATATTCTTTTACAGAGCTTGCCCCTAAGCCAAAAATAATTGTATTACTAGTGCCTTTAAGAGGAGCTACAAATGCATTGTCATTAAAATCCTCAAATGCACTGTCAACCAAGACATAACTTCCAGGAGTAGTTAAATTGGCAGATTTAACTTGATCTTTTACGTTTACTTCTGGCGAAGGAACAAGCTCAATATATGCTTCTTTATCTGTATTATCGGGATCGTCTTCGTTTATCGCTTCTTTTGACTTAATATAAGTATCACCTGTAGTAACTTTCGCGTCAAGTTCAACCTTAATAGCTGAATTTCCTAGATTGTCAACAGTATACTCCTGTGAATAAATTTGTGATTTTTTAGCATTGGGCATAACCATAAATGGGTCTATGGAAAAGTTAACGTCTGTTGGTACAATGTATTCAATTACCGGATTTTTAACAGTTGATTCTCCTTCAATCGGAGTTCCAGCTGGGGTCCAGGTTGTAGCTGCAAATCCAGATACAGACATAGAAGTAATAAGTAAAACTGATAAACCTAATGCAATAAATTTCTTCATTTAATATTCCTCCTCAAAAATTGTTGTTGACAATCAGCCTTTAACTGTCACTGTTACAGCAATGTTTACAGTGCTTGCCACAGTATCATCTTCGTTTAAAAGGTTATATTGGCAAACACATTCATAAACCCCCGCCTCCAAAGGCTTTGAAAGCGTAAAATCTTTAACTGCCGAGCCAACAGGAATAATCGGTGAGGTATAAATCACTTCGCCCGTCTCATTTTCTACCAAATCAAAATAGAATGGTTTCTTATTAAACGTGGAGTTGGCAACGTAAGCATCTGCAGAAGAAGATTGCCCATCAGAAAACGTCCATGCATGATTCATCTTCACAGAAAAACGATTTTCCGCTGCTTTGCGTTTCAATTCTTCTGCTACACTGGCTGCATTATTTTTATCCACAACAATTGAACCACTGCCTGGAGACGCGGGCTTTACAATATTATTTACTGGCTGATTTGCGGCAAGACTAGCTTTTTGCTGCTCAGTAACATAATATGTTGCAAAAGCCACAGCCCCTATGATTGCAATAATTCCTACAATCAAAATAATTTGAGTAGTTGAAAGATTTTTTGTGGGGTTTATTAGGTTATCTTTCAAATAACAGCCTCCTTTCATGTTTATTTTGACAGCGCATTGCTCAAGGTTGCTCTATACAGCAATTAATTGAGCTTAAAATTTAAATAGTATCGAACAATCCGCTTTAATATATATCGACAAATGTTAGTAAATACTTAATATATTTTTTATCTTTGTAACAATATATTAGTGATAATTATATTACTTATAAAATAGCTTTTTAATAATTAAATTTTTATGTTACAGTTTTACTTTTTTCCTTTTTGCATCAAAACTTTACTTAACTAATATTGGCTTGATGAGCTATTACATTACATATCTGAACAATGTCTTCGTCTCTTAAACTTACTGAGCTGGGTAAATTAATGCCGATATTATAAAGCTCGTTTGTTATAGTCATATTAGTAGTGCGGCTTTTTATAAAAGGTTTCATTTTATGTAAAGGATAAAAAAATGGTCTGCTTTGAATTCCGTTTTCATTTAGCTTTTTAATTAACTCGTCTCTTGATAATGGAAAATTCTTTTCTATTAATATTGAAAACAGCCAATTTACATTATTAACTCCATCTGCATCTTTAATAAATGATATACCAGGAATATTGCTAAGAAGAGTTCTATATAGCTTAGCATTTTTTATCTTAATATTTATAAAGTGGTTAAGATTTTCTAATTGAGCAACACCCATTGCAGCTAATAAATTGGGCATTCTAAAGTTATAACCTATTTCATCGTGATAAAATCCACCGTTTTCAAGAATTGTTCTGGCTTGACTTGATAGATGTTTAGCAAAATCTCCAAAATTTTCATTATTAGTTACTAACATTCCACCTGCACCTGTTGTAATAATCTTATTTCCATTAAATGAAAAGCAACCAATATCTCCTAAAGTTCCTGTATGAGAACCATTATAGATTGAACCTAAACTTTCAGTTGCATCTTCAATTACAAATAAATTATATTTTCTAGCAATGCTATTTATTTTTTCCATATTTGAAGGTTGGCCGTAAAGATGAACAGGCATGATTGCCCTAGTCTTGTCTGAGATTAAATTTTCTATTAAGTTTTCGTTAATTACACACGTATCCCTTATAACATCAACAAAAACAGGCTCAGCTCCAAAATATTTTATTGCGTTTGCAGTTGCGACAAAGGTGAGTGAAGGAATTATTACTTCATGCCCCGGTTGTATTCCAACAACTTTTAATGCTAAAGTTAACGCACCAGTTCCGTTTATTGTTGCAATTGCTTTTTTTACCCCTAAAAATTTTGCGAATTCTTCTTCAAACCTATCTACATATGAGCCAACAGAAGAAACCCAATTTGTATTCAAACAATCTTTAATATATTGCCACTCATTTCCAACAATTAACGGAGTATTTAAAGGTATCAAGTCTATCTTCACCCTTTCAAGAAGTTTTAATAACTTGTCCTGGTACACCGACAACAGTGCAATTATCACTTACATCGGAAAGTACTACAGAACCAGCACCAATAATAACGTTTTTTCCAATATTCAAATTTGGTAGTATATAGCTACCAGCACCAATAAAAGAATTGCTTTCAATTGTAACACCACCTAATATAGCTGCTTTCGGACAAACATGAACATTATTATGAATAGTACAATCATGTTCTATAATAGAGGCTGTGTTAATAATACAATTTTCACCTATAGTAACGGCAGGATTTATCACAGAACCTGCCATAATGCAAGTTCCAAACCCTATCTTAGTGTACTGAGAAACTACTGAATGCTTATGAACTAATACTGGTAATTTGAACTTAAGGTTAACTAACTTCTGAAATAAGTAATGCCTTGTTTGCATAAACTTAACATGTCCCAAACTTACTACGGCGTTTTCTGCTTTATTTAAAATTATTTCCAATAAACCTTCGTCGCCTAAAACATTATAGCCTAGCACTTTTTCAGAATTTTTATTTTTATCAATTATGCCTATTATTTTATATTTATTACTGCTCTCTATAATATCTATAATAACTTTACAATGTCCACCTGCACCTAATAATACTATTCCTTGCATAAATTCACCGGCAAATTAACCTTCCCAAACTATCTTTATTAGAGATACTATTATTTTTATGAATCCTTCAATAAATTATATTACATACTATGATTAATTAAATATTCAAAGGTGTATTTTGGAACAATTTTCTGTATTTCTTCTAAGTTATTTTCTGCTAATAATTTTCTTACCCTAGAAGCACTAATTGGACTTTTGTCGTACTCCAATCTATCCAATTCAATAAAGTCAATATTATATTTTGGTAGAATCTCTCTCATGCTTTCATTATATTGTTTCGTTACGTAACAATACGGTTCTTTGCCAGCAAATCACACAGATATATTTAACACAGGTGCAATGTTTTTTGCAAAAAATTCTACGTCCATCGAAGTATCAAAGGAAACATTTTTCGGTGAATCCTTTAAAAAATACTCCGGAAAAGTAATAGAAGATATAATAAACTTCCCACTCGGAATTACTTTAACGTTTTTAATATGCTTAACATTATTACATACAAGATTTAGCCTATCCTTAAAAGGAAAAAAAGATTTATCCTCTTCAACGACAAAAACGCACAAAAAGTCTACTAAATTAGAAGCTTCTTCAATTAAAAACTTATGACCTAAAGTAAATGGATTACAATTCATAACAATTGAACCTATTTTTCCTTTAATACTACTTTTAATATTCTTTAGCATATTTATATATTCAAAATAATCTGTATCATTTATTGTTTTTAAATAATTATCCTTAGTTATTTCATCTTCTACCGAAATAACAGTATCATATAAAGGTTCAAAACATAGCTCGCCAATGGATTTAAAACATTTATTAAATATTTCTTTTGCATACTCTCTAGTACCATTAGGACCTAAATGACAATCAATAAAAACAGTACCAAAATTATGTGGTCTATCAAATATATTGTTCATATTAATATACAATATATTTAAGTCATAAAAAGTTTTAGAAAAAAACAAATCACCAACATTTCCTATCATAGTAAAATTACCGAAATGATTTAATATTAAAATATCCCCTTTAGAAAATGAGATTTCTTGAATTATTTTAAACACATCTTTAAAATCAGATAAGCCCCATATTCCATAATTTATAACCCTATACTTTTTACAAGTTTCCATATCTTCATTGATATATCTTTGTAAATAGCTTGGGATTGTTCTTCTATCATCTACCCCATATCCCATAGCTTGACAAGCGCCTACAAAATGCACTGTATTATCGTATTCATTTTGAATATCAGTTGTTACTCTTTTTCCATTAATTACATTTAAAAACTTTCGTTTAACATCTATATGAACTAGTTTACCCTCTCTCTCAACTATAGGGACTGGAGTAAAAACATCCTCTATGTATTCATAAGAATATTCTTCAACATCTTTATAAACATTTTGAAAAATCTCAGGATTTAATAAAGCTCGCTCAATCCCTATATTTAACGATAGTCCTAAATAACAAAGCTCCGTTTCTGTAGGATTTTTTATTTGTATTAATGATGGTGGCTTAACAAAGGCTACCTTAATTTCCTTTTCAATTTGCATTTGCTTTAATTTTGAATAATAAAATTCAATGTTGTACATTATTTCGATTATTCTGTCAATTCCAATTATTTTCCTATCTGTTTTATTTCTCATAATTCCAAATATCTCATAGATGTTGGTAAACGGGGTAACAATTACTAATTCCACACTGTTAAGCCTAGTTATTTCGTTAGGATGTAAAATATTGAAATCTTTTATTAATCCATTATGTTTATTCTTATCAATAATAAATTTTATTTCAATGTCAGATGAAATTAATTCATTATAAAGTCTTGCACCTAATGTACCGGCACCATAAATTGCTATGCTTTTAATACCATGTGTTTTTAAAAAATTCTCAATTGTAACGCCTATATTTTTTAATTCCAGCCATTTATACAATAATTGAACATAATTATTATTCACCGTGTTTGCTTGCTCCTTCTGTAAATATTTATTATTGATATATTCTATACTGTATACATATTTCCCTTAAATGAACTTAAATTGTGCTTAATCCATTCATAAGTAATTTTAAGCCCGTCTTCTAAAGTATATTTTGGCTGCCAATCTGTTTTACTAATTATTTTTGAATTATTCCCTAGCAATCTTGTTACTTCACTTTTTTCAGGTCTAACACGTTGATTATTTGTAACAATTTCAAAATTAGTATTATCAACACAGTTTCTAATTTTGGAAACTAATTCACCTATTGAAATTTCTTGTCCTGAACAAACATTATACACTTCTCCGTTTGTATCTTTATTTTCAGCAATTTTAATAAATCCATTAACAGTGTCTAATACATAATTAAAATCTCGTATAGCATATAAATTACCAAGCTCAATTTCCTTTTTTCCTGTAATAATTTGGGATAGTATTGTAGGAATAATTGCTCTCGCAGATTGACGTGGTCCATAAGTATTAAATGGACGCACTATAACTACTGGCGTATTAAAACTTAAATAGTAGCTTTCGGCTATTTTGTCTGCACCTATTTTTGACGCAGCATAAGGGGATTGACCCTGCAGGGGATGCATTTCATCAATTGGAACATATTTAGCAGAACCGTATGTTTCAGAGGTTGAAGAGTGTAAAATTTTTTCAACGTTAGCATCCTTACACGCTTCAAGAACATTTGCTGTTCCTTGGATATTTGTTTTTATATACGCCATAGGTGACAAATATGAATAAGGTATTGCAATTAAAGCTGCAAGATGAAATACTACGCTATTTCCCTTAATAATACTTTTTAAATGGTCAAATTCTCTTATATCGCCTAATACTACTTTTATACTGTTTTTTATTTGTGTCGGCAAAAACTCTAGATTACCCCAATTGTTAAAAGAATTATATTGCACTAATGCAGTAACCTCAGCCCCTAGCTTAACTAATTCTTCAGTTAAATGACTTCCAATAAAACCATCAGCACCTGTAATTAAAACTTTTTTACCACTAAGCTTCATTTAATATTTCCTCCGATAAATTGATAGGTAGGTAAGTATCAGCTTGTTATTCTGCAACTAAAGTTGATAAAGTATCTCTTGTATAAAATATCATAAATTATTTTTTTGAAAATATTTAATATAAGCTTCCTGAGCTTCTGTATAGCTATCAATTTCTCCTATGTCAAGCCAATATTCTGTAATATCATATTTATTAATAGTAATTTTTTGTTCAAGCAAAGCCTGAATAAGGGTATCCATACCAAAATAAGAATCCTTTGGTATATATGAAAAAATCTCTGGCTTCATTATATAAACACCAGCCAATATATACGAAATAATATTAGGTTTTTCCTCAATGCCTTTGACTATATGCCCATCAAAAACTATATTTCCAAATCTATATGGAGTAATAAGTTTTTTTATACCTAAGGATAAAATTTCATCTCTTTGCTCTGAAAATTGGTAAAAATTATCAAAATTTAAAAGAGTTAAAACATCTCCATTCATTACAAGAAACGGCTCATCAATCCTGTCTTCCAACAGTTTAATTGGGCCTGCAGTTCCAAGTGGCTGCTCTTCTCGACTTACATAAAGATTTATATCTAAACCATGCATATTATTAAAGAAGCTTTCTATATAATCAGACTTATAATTTGTAGCTAAATAAACATCTTTAAAACCAAATTTTTTCAACTGGTTTAGTTGAATTTCCAAAACGGACTTCTCACCTATTGGCAGCAAAGGCTTAGGAATAATATTGGTAAAAGGCTTTAGCCTTGTCCCTAAACCGCCCGCTAATATTACTGCAGTTTTTTTCAAATTAAATCACCGACC
>CAYWBF010000081.1:0-9203 GCA_964456085.1 uncultured Eubacteriales bacterium | reverse complement strand
GAAAATATCCTCTGTATTCCCTACCTCTATTATTTCACCCAGCAGAAAAAATGCCGTCTTGTCGGATATTCTTGTAGCCTGCTGCATGTTATGGGTTACTATTATAACGGTATACTCTTTCTTAAGCTCTAGGACTAAATCCTCTATTTTGCTGGTAGATATAGGGTCTAAGGCGCTTGTCGGTTCGTCCATAAGCAGTATTTCCGGCTGAACAGCCAAGGCTCTCGCTATGCACAGTCTTTGCTGCTGACCGCCGGATAATCCGAGAGCAGGTTTGTTAAGTCTATCCTTTACCTCCACCCATATAGCGGCGTCCATTAGTGCCTTTTCCACCAGCTCATCTAGCCTGTGCTTAGCCTTTATACCATGGGTTCTTGGCCCATAGGCAATGTTATCGTAAATACTCATGGGAAAAGGATTGGGTTTCTGGAACACCATACCTACACGCTTTCTAAGTGTGTTAACGTCATTAAGTTTAAATATGCTCTGACCGTCAAGAAGCACTTCGCCTTCAATACGGCAGCCCTCCACCAAATCATTCATACGATTTAAGGTTTTCAGCAGGGTAGACTTTCCACAGCCTGATGGTCCGATGAAAGCGGTAATCAAATTTTTCTCCAAGCTTAAATTTACGTCCTTCAACGCCTTAAAGTCATTATACCATAAATTTAAGTCTTTAATCACAATTTTATTCATTTCTGCCTCCCACAAGCAATTTTTTTGCCAGCATTGCGGCCATAGCGTTAATAAGGATTACGGTAACTAGAAGTACAACGGCTGTTGCGTAAGCTTCCCCCATATGCAAGCCTTCGCTTGAAAGAGAATTCATATGCACAGACAATGTTCGTCCGCTGTCAAAAAATAAGCTTCCGTTTTTTGCGGTGCCGGGAATTTGTGCCACAGTTCCAGCGGTATAAATTAAGGCAGCCGTTTCGCCTACAATACGTCCTATGGCTAGTATTCCTCCGGCTAGAATGCCGTTTGCGGCGGAGGGCAGTACGATTTGCAGGGTAGTTCTTAGCCTCCCTGCGCCAAGTCCAAAGCTACCCTCTCTAAAGCTTACCGGCACAGATAAAAGCGCTTCCTCGCTGGAACGCATTATCAAGGGCAGAATCATAATTGACAGAGTTAAGGCACCGGCAATGAGAGAGTATCCAAAGCCCATATATGTAACAAAAAACAGCATACCAAAAAGGCCATATACTATAGAAGGGATTCCGGACAAGGTTTCTGTGGTAATTCTTACGAGCTTTACAACTTTGCTGGATTTGTTAGCGTATTCTACAAGGTATATTGCCGAAAATACGCCTATGGGTAGTGCAATCAGAAGGGATAACACCGTCATCATAACCGTTGTAACAAGCGCCGGGAATAGTGAGGCGTTTTCGCTGGTATATTTTAGGGCGAATAGGCTGGGCTTGATGTAGGGTATCCCTTTTATAAGAATGTACCCAACGATAACCACCAGCACAGTAAAGGTTATTCCGGCTGAGAGCCAGACTAGCAGCTTCAGTATTTTTGAGGTCAACTGTCAGCCCTCCTTTTTAGAAATGAGAAGGTTAGGTTAATAATTAAAATAAATACGAACAAAACTACGCCTGTGGCTATAAGCGCTTCTCTGTGAAGTCCCTCGGAGTATCCCATTTCCGTTATAATATTAGCCGTAAGGGTGCGAACGCCCTTTAAAATCTGGTTTGGGCTACGCATTATCGCTTGATTTCCAGCTACCATTATAACTGCCATGGTTTCGCCTATGGCTCTGCCTATGCCTAGGGTAACGGCGGCCAAAATCCCAGAGCCTGCCGCCGGAAGTGTTACAAAAAACACAGCGCTTTCGTGGGTTGCACCTAAGGCTAGTGCTCCTTCGTAGTATGTGTTTGGCACGGCATTGATTGCGCTTGTGCTAATCTCTATTATTGTGGGTAGAATCATTATTCCAAGAAGCAATGAGGCTGTAAGAATACTTTTTCCGTCGCCTCCGAACAGGCTTCTAACCATAGGCACCAGCACCACCATGCCAAAGAAGCCGTATACAACAGATGGAATACCGGCTAAAAGAGAAATAGCCGGTTTTAACACTCTATATATTTTTTCAGGGCAAAACTTTGCCATAAAGACTGCCGTTAGAATACCTACGGGTACTCCTGTGATTATTGCTCCGGCAGTTACATAAATACTGCCTAGTATCATAGGCAGTATGCCGAAAAGCGGAGGTACGTCCTGGGGCGACCACTCCCTGCCTAATAAAAAGTCAAACAGCCCAATCCTCCACATGGCCGGAAGCCCTTTTGCAAAAAGAAAAATGCAAATGAGGGCAACTGCTACAACGCTGGTCAGCGCAGAAATAAAAAATACTATTTTTGCACTTCGCTCCATTTTGTTGTCTCCCCTGTAAATATGCTTTTAACCTGACCACTAGTTAGACCGTTTACAGAACTTTTTGTATTTACAATAACGGCTATTCCGTCAAGAGCAATTTTCATTTCTGTAAGCTTGCTCTTTTCTTCTTCCTTTAAGGCTCTGCTGGACATACCTATGTCGCATGTACCTTCAATTGCACCTGTTATACCAGCTGTACTGTCTAACTGCTGTATTTCTATAGAAACAGCAGGGTTGATTTTTTCATAAGCTTCTTTTAGCTTTTCCATAATAGGTGTAACAGAGGAGGAACCTGCTACTACAAGCTTGCCGCTTGGCATAGTGCTGTTAAAGGGGGCTGGAGAATCGTTTACGGCTATATAGCTTTTTGCTACTACCTCTTGACCTTCCTTGGATAAGATAAAGTCAATAAAATCCTTTGGTGTACCCTCAGGATTGCCTTTTGTTGCAATAATAAATGGACGAGAAATTTTATATGTACCGTTTTTTACATTGTCGGCTGTTGCTTTTACCCCGTCTATTTCCAAAGCCTTTACTGTATCGTTAAGTGAGCCTAGGGAAATGTAACCTATTGCGTTTTCATCGCTGCTAATGCTTGTGAGCATTACGTCTGTTTTGTTTACTATGTTAGCTTCCTTGGTTGTTAAGTCCTTTTTTGTACCGTCGGCGTTCTTTTCTTCGATTTTGAAAAGCTCAATGAATGCGCCTCTTGTACCGCTTCCATCTTCTCTTGATACTACGCTAATGGCCGAATTTTTTGCGCCGCAGCCGGATAATAGGCTGGCAATGCATAGGGTGGCTACTGTCATAATTCCAATAAATTTTTTCATTTACATATCTCTCCTTAAATTAAATAAGCACAGCTTCATTAAAATATGTATGTTTTTAAGCTGTACTTAAAATATAAAGGCCTTATGTAAAATCGACGTACCTGTTTTGTAAATTTTGTGTAAAGTTTTGATGAACTTAGCAAGGGTACAAAAAAACCGGCAAGTCTCCCTGCCGGTATATATTTATTCTATTTTTAGGCAAAACCAGAAATTACTACCCTCACCTAAGATTGATTCAACCCCATAGCTTCCGCCGTGGAGGTCGATAAATTTTTTAACTATAGACAAGCCTAATCCTGTACCAGTCACCGCTCGCTTATGCTTTTTGTCTATTTTGTAGTATCTATCCCATATATATTGTAGATTCTCGGGGGCTATGCCCTCTCCGTTGTCTATAACCTCTATTTTTACACTGCCGTTGGCTGTAGTTTGCCGGACGGTTATTTTTTTGTCCTTGCCACTGTAATTTATGGCGTTAATAAGCAGATTGTAAAAGGCTTGGGTGATTTTCACCTCGTCTGCTACAATATCCACCTCTCCGTCAAACTCGAAGCTTATTATATATCCTTCCTTTTTTATAAGCTCGGACATTCGGTCAATCATAATTTCTATGCTTTTTGTAAAATTATATCTACTTTTTTTAAGCTCCATTGAACCCGACTCAAGCTTTGATAAATCCAAAACGTCATTAACTAGGGAGGTTAGCCGCTTTGTCTCGTCCATAATGATTTGCGTCTGCTCCGCTGTGATTTCACTGGGGAAGTCATGCATTACCTCTGCATAGCTGTAAATTAACGCCAGGGGAGTACGAAGGTCGTGAGAAATATTTGCAAGAAGCTCACGGCGAAAGCCTTCCACCTTAGACAGCTCTACTGCGGCTGTGTTTAAAGTGTCCGACAACTCCTTAATCTCCAAAAAGCCACGGCCGTCAAACTGGGTGTTGTAATCTCCAAGGGCAAGCTTTTTTGCGCTTTTGTTTATTTCTACAATAGGCTTAGATACCCGTCTTGCAATAATCAGCGCCAGCCCTACAGAAAGCATAACCATAAAGACAGTTATAAAATAAAGTTGTACCCTAAGAGTTGCCACTGTAGCCTCCACAGGGGTAATGATCGCGTGGAAGGTAAAATCTACTGTTTGACCGTTGGCAAGAATAAAGGCTTTATTCTTGGTTATTGTTTCCATGCGAACCTTCCCTCTGTTATCACGCTCAGGTCTTTGGGTTTGTCTAATATCGTTTGCAGGTACAGAAGGGGTAACAATTATTTCCTTCGTTGATTCAAGCTCCCAAATAATAGCTTGCAGGCTGGGGTTGTTAATATTTTGTTCTACGGCGGCCATTGCTTTTTTTATCTCCGTCTTGCGTATTTCCTTATACATATTCCTCAAAAACATTGTTTGAAACATCCAGAATACCATAAGCAGCAAGGCGCAAAAACCCAATAGAAAGGCAAAAATTTTCCACTGTAATTTGAATTTATCCATCTAGCCTATACCCCAATCCTCTTAAGGTTGTAATAAAATGGGCGTATGGCCCCAGAGATTTTCTAAGAAGCTTCATATGTGTATCAAGTGTTCTGTCGTCACCGTAATAATCATAGCCCCACACCTCTGTTAGTATTTTTTCTCTTGGAATGGCAATATTTTTGTTGCGTATTAGGAAAAACAATAAATCATATTCCTTTGGGGCTAAGTCAACCTGTGCTCCATCTACAAATACCTTGTAGGCAGTCATATCTACCTTAAGACCTTCCTTTTCAAAAATTACATGTCCCTCATCATCGGTAGAAGCTACTGTGCTTTTGGCCGCCCTGCGTAAAATGGCGTTAACCCTCATCATAACCTCCTTTGAGGAAAAAGGCTTGACAACATAATCGTCAATGCCAACCTCAAAGCCTAGTACCTTGTCGTACTCCTCTCCACGAGCAGAAAGCATAATTACAGGCGTATCTGAGGTTTTTCTAATTTCCTTCACAGCAGTAAAACCGTCCAGCTCCGGCATCATAATATCCATTATTATAATATCAAAGCTTTCCTTGCGGCAAAGCTTTACCGCCTCAATGCCGTCCCCTGCTTCTGTAACATCATGTCCTTCAAAATTCGCATATCGTTTAATAACCGAACGCAGTCCGGCTTCGTCATCACAAATTAGTATTTTAGCCATATTATTAGTCGAGAATCCTCGACCTCACCTCCGTTTTTTGATGTACTAGGAAACTTCCCTAGCACGAATCAAGGTAAAGAAATGCGGCTATATCCGCCTTTCTTTATTATACAACAATTAATATTAGATGAATAGTTTGTAGATTGTTTCAATTGGAATGTTTATAAATTGTATATTAAGCTGTAAATATGAATTCATGTTGTTTGTTACCTGAATATTAGCTGAACATTAATCATGCGTAAAACAACACAAAAAAGGCTACCGGAGAATATCCAATAGCCTAATACTGCCCAAGCCCTAAGAAACAAAATTCATAAGGCTAGCCTTGCTATACTCAAATTACATAAGCTTCTTATATAACTCTAAAATTTCTTCTTCGTTAGTATCTCTAGGATTGCCCCCTGTACATACGTCTGCGAAAGCAGATTTTGCAAGAGCCTCAAGGTCTTCCTCTTTTACCCCTACCTCTGTAAGCTTAGCAGGTATTCCAACGTCCTCTGACAGCTGCTTAACTGCGTCTACGGCGGCCTTTCTGTATTCCTCTGGCGACATTCCTTCTACACATACGCCCATTGCCTTTGCAATGTGAGCATATTTTTCGCCCGTAAATTCAGCGTTGTACTCCATAACTGTAGGCAAAATAACCGCATTAGCAACCCCATGAGGTGTATCATAGAAAGCTCCAAGAGGGTGAGCCATTGAGTGAACAATGCCTAGGCCTACGTTTGAGAAGCCCATTCCTGCTACGTATTGTCCTAGAGCCATTCCTTCCTTGCCTTCCTCTTCACCGTTAACTGCTGCTCTTAGAGAGCGTGCGATTATCTCAATAGCTTTAAGGTGAAGGGTGTCAGTAAGCTCCCATGCACCCTTTGTTATGTATCCTTCTATAGCATGGGTTAAAGCGTCCATGCCTGTTGCAGCGGCAAGAGCCTTTGGCATACTGCTCATCATATCGCTGTCAACAACTGCCACAATAGGAATATCATGTGGGTCAACGCATACGAACTTACGTTTGTTTTCCTCATCGGTAATAACGTAGTTTATAGTTACCTCTGCTGCTGTACCGGCGGTTGTTGGAACAGCGATTATTGGTACGCATTTATTTTTTGTGGGAGCTACACCTTCTAGGCTTACAACATCCTCGTATTCAGGATTGTTGATGATTATTCCTATTGCTTTGGCTGTATCAATGGGAGAGCCGCCGCCTATTGCTATGAGATAATCTGCTCCGCAGGCCTTAAAGCACTCAACACCGTTTTGTACTGTAGAAACGGCAGGGTTTGCTTTAACGTCGTCATAAACTTCGTAGGCTAAGCTTTCGCTGTCCAAAAGGTCTGTCACTTTTTTAGCAACACCTAGCTCGGTAAGAACCTTGTCAGTGACAACAAGTGCTTTGTTAAAGCCTCTACTTTTAACCTCTGTTACAATTTCCGCAATACAACCCTTTCCAAAGTAGCTTGTTTCGTTAAGAATCATTCTTGCCATAAATTTTAACTCCCTTCGTTTTTTATTATAAAGCCATTGGCTTTAATGCTAGGGTGTTTGGAGGAGTGTAGCTACCCCAAAAGTTTATTTGTTAAATTTTGATAATTTTATTGTATCATTCAAATAGTAGGATGTAAATATCGCCGGAATATTTTTTATACAAGCTGGAAAGCTATATACGAGGTGATATTATGAATCCGTCTAACGATGCTTCAAGAAAAGAAAAAGCAAAGGACAACGACAGCGTAAACGAAAATCACAATGCAAGAAAACAGGCTCTTGGGCCAAATACAAAACGATAGTAATGTTAAATAGGGAAAATCTCTGATGCATAAAGAGATTTTCCCTTTTTTTGCGCTTGTATGGATAAAATTAAGTTGTATTAATGGACTTGCAACATTTAATTATCTATCCATATGATATATTACGATAATTATTCCTTGGGAGGTATTTAGATGAATAACCATGGTGGATGCTGCAGAGAAAACAACGATATGCTCATGCCCCTATTATTGCTCTTTATTTTAAACCCTTCAATGGGCGGTGGAATGGGAGATAATTCCTTATTGTTCTTGATTTTTATTTTGATGTTTTCTGGGGGAAGGATGTTCTAAGGGAGTGATTAGGAATTAGTTGTACACATTGTTAAAATCCTATACGGTTCAAGTGGGTTACTGAAAATGTATTGTGCAACTTATTTTCAAGCAGTACCTAAGGTGTTTTCTTCCCGGCGGCTAAAGCGGGCCAATTTGCCCCAAGGCCGCCTTTTTTTCTAATAATATTCATAAAAATATGTAGCATTGTGTTGATTTTTTGTAAAATTATTATCATTTAAAATTCATTTAATAAGCAGAATTATTCACAAACAGTTCATATGTTGTTCACATTTGTATGTGATAATACATATGCAGAAGTAAATCCGGGGGTGAAGCTATGAACATGATAATAGGAGGGTTTATTATTATTTCCTTATTATCAAGACCATCAGTTATTAAAACTGACTTTATTGCATACGAGGTATTTAAAACACGTCAAAATATTATAAAAGTAATAACAAAGGAATACGAAAATCGTGAAAATGTAACAGTAAGCAGCGAAATTGATAATTTACTTGCTAAGAACAACGATAACTTTAGACAGCTAGTATCCTTGGTCAAAAAGAAAAATTATGTATCGGGAAGATTTCAAGTGCTAATGCAGCTTAGAGAGGCTTCTAGGGTACCCTTTAGTCAAAATCAAATAAAAGCTATATCCGAATTTGGAAAAACCTATTCCGAAGAAAACACTAAGCTTATGTCGGCTATTAAAAATATCGAAAGCAAAAAACTTCTGCAATCATCAATAAGTGAGCTTCTACAAAAAGATTCCAGCTTTGAAATAATTTATGGTGAGCTAAAAAACATTAACGACTATCAGCTAGATGCTATTGACAGACTTAAGGCCATTATTAACAAGGGTAACGAAATGCTTGCAATATTATAGGACTACCAAAATTTATAGTCTAAAACACGGACTCCTTGAGTATAATTTATCAAAGCTTTGTTTAAGCGGTAAATTTAAGGGGAGGACTATAAATGAAAGGTTCAAGAAAAATGGTTTCAGAGGAAAGAAAGCCTCAATTTCTTGCGTTGCTTACAGGTGTTCTTATTGGTTATGCTATTACCTGCATTATTTTTATTGGCTACTCAATTCTTATTACATACTCTTCCATGCAGGAAGGAAACCTTTCGCTTGTTGTAGCGGTGACCAGCCTTATTTCGGTAATCGTGGCCGGCTTTGACGCCGGAAGGGCTTCCTTGGATAAGGGCTGGCTTTGGGGCATTTTAGCCGGTGTTTTGTATTTCTTTGTGCTTATTACTATAGGTACTTGGGTTAACAAGGGGTTGTATATCGATACTAGAACCTTGACCTTGTTGCTGCTTTCTTTGGCAGGGGGAGGACTTGGTGGTATAATAGGAATTAATTTTAGGAAATAATTTTGGATTATTATATTTTTTTGGTTGCTCTTAATGAAATATTGGACACTTCCTCAAGTAACATAAAACGTATTTTATGTAAAACGGGGCTGTAGTATACGATTTTATAATCGTAATGCTACAGCCCCGTTTTATTTGGAGTTTATATAATTTTAGTATTTACAAGCTACCCTTGTTTGTTAGGGGTTAGTTCTTATTAGTTAAGAAGTTGTAATACAGACTGTGGAGCTTGGTTTGCTTGAGCAAGCATAGATGTAGCAGCCTGCTGTAATACGTTAGACTTAGTTAAATTCATCATTTCCTTTGCCATGTCAGTGTCACGGATACGAGATTCTGATGCGGATAGGTTTTCGGAAGATGTCTTTAGGT